>DASYMY010000640.1:0-6064 GCA_036008825.1 Glaciihabitans sp. | reverse complement strand
TGGCTGTCGCACCGATCGCGACAGCAGAAGGAGAACCGTGAGTCGTGGAGTTGCCGTTGTTACCGGAGGCACAGCCGGATTGGGACGCGCCACCGTGCGCGAACTTGCCGCAAGAGGATGGGACGTCGCAGTTCTCGCTCGAGGCCAAGATGGTCTCACCGCCACCACCCTTGAAGTGATAGCCACCGGTGGTCGGTCCCTCGGAATTTCGACGGATGTCTCCGACCGTGAGGCCGTTGAATCTGCGGCGTCGCGTATCGAGGCGGAGCTCGGTCCCATTGAGCTGTGGGTGAACTGCGCCATGGTCGGAGTGTTTGGGGAGTTCCTTTCCACCGAGCCAGCCGACTTCGAGCGGGCCACCGCCGTCAATTACTTTGGTTTTGTCAACGGAACCCGTGCAGCTCTGTCGAGGATGGTGCCCCGCGACCGCGGACACGTTATTCAGGTGGGCTCGGCTCTCGCTCACCGGGGAATCCCGTTGCAAGCCGCCTACTGCGCCGCGAAGCATGCCGTGCAGGGGTTCACGGAATCGGTCACCACAGAACTTATTCACAACAACAGTGCCGTGAACATCTCCAGTGTTGATATGCCGGCGCTGAACACCATCCAGTTCAACTGGGTGAAATCTCAGCTGCCTGACCACCCTCAGCCGGTTCCGCCCATTTATGAGCCAGAGGTGGGAGCCAAAGCGATCGCAGCGGTTGCCGACAAGCCCCGCCGCCGCAACTGGATCGGTGAGCCAACGGTCGCCACCGTACTCGGCAACCGGTTCGGCGCCGGATTTATGGACTGGTATCTCGCCCGCACCGGCTATGACGGCCAACAGGCTGCCGACAAAACGGAACCCATGCTGCCAACAAACCTGTACGAACCCGTACCCGGCGATCACGGAGCCCGCGGAATCTTCAGCGACCGCGCTCACAGCATGACCCCGCAGGTGTGGATGGCGGGCAACCGTCGCGCAACCGCAGCCATCGGTGTTGCCCTGTCGGGCGTTGGCGCCTTCGCCCTCGCCGCGATTGCTCGTCGCCGCTAACCCCGTTAGCGTCGAACACATGGATTTGATCGACGTCACCGTTGTTGGTGCTGGCCCCAACGGGTTGGCAGCAGCCGTCACCATGGCACGAGCGGGCCTGAAAGTGCGGGTGTTCGAGCGCAATTCCGCCATTGGTGGAGGCGCCCGGACGGCCGAGTTGACGCTTCCAGGCTTTCACCACGACATCTGCTCTGCTGTGCACCCGATGGCTTTGGCGTCAGGGTTTTTCCAACGCTTTCGCTTACAGGATCGTATAGAGCTTGTGCTACCGGAGATCTCCTACGGACATCCCCTTGATGGCGGCCGGGCGGGCATCGCCTACCGCGACCTCGCCCGCACCGCTGAAGGTTTGGGAGTTGACGGGCCAGCGTGGGCCTCGCTCTTTGGGCCGCTAGTTGACCGAGCCCAAAAGCTGGCGGAGTTCACCGGGTCGAATCTGCTCGCCATTCCGAGGCATCCGCTCACAATGATGTTGTTTGGCTTGCGTATGTTGGAACAGGGCTCTCCCGCGTGGAATACCCGTTTTACCGGCGAGGCCGCACCGGCAATGTTCTCTGGGGTGGCGGCGCACTCGATCCGCCCCATGCCGAGTCCGTCGACGGCTGCAGCAGCGCTCACGCTCGGAACCTACGCCCACGCTCGCGGGTGGCCTGTGCCGGTTGGTGGTAGCGGCGCAATCATTAACGCGATGGCCGATGATCTGCGGGCACACGGTGGCGAGATTGTGGTGGACGCGGAAATTGCCTCTGTGGACGAACTTCCGCCGTCTCGCGCCACCCTGCTCGACGTTACGCCGCGCGCCCTGCTGGCGATGACCGGTGACCGGCTTCCCGCACGGTACGCCTCGGTCCTCGAGAACTTCTCCTACGGCAACGCGGTTGCCAAAGTCGATTTTGCGCTCTCGGGCCCCGTGCCGTGGACGAACCCGAAACTGCACGGCGCAGGCACCCTGCACGTTGGCGGAACTCGCGACGAAATTGCGGCAGCGGAGGCGGATGTCGCCCGTGGCAGGCACAGCGATAACCCCTACGTCTTGGTGGCTCAACCGTCCTCGTTCGACAGCACAAGAGCGCCGGCCGGATCCCACGTTTTGTGGGCCTATACACACGTGCCGAAGAACTCCGACATTGACCAGACGGAGGCAATCATCCGCCAGCTGGAACGATTTGCTCCCGGATTTAGGGACCTGATTCTGGCGACCGCGAGCCGCACCGCCAAGGACATGGAGAACTACAACCCGAATTACATTGGCGGCGATATTGCCGCAGGGGCTCCCGGTGTGGTGCAGCTGGTGCGCCGGCCCGTGTTGTCGACCGAGCCATGGCGAACCCCGTTGGCCGGGATTTACCTGTGTTCATCGTCAACCCCGCCTGGCCCAGGCGTCACGGGCCTGCCGGGAGTTCACGCCGCGCGCAGTGCCCTGCGTCACGAGTTTGGTATCACCGCCCTGCCGTCGCTCGCCCCGTAAGCACGTCGCACATCTAGGGGTGGGCGACGCGACTAGGTAGGTCAGAGACGCCAACTTCACGGTTTAGCGACGTGCGGCGCGCACAGCTCCCGTTGACCAGAGCGTTACCGCAACAAGAACGGGCTGAAAAAACAGCCGAACAAACCGTTTGCGGTCGGTGTCGAGTCCAAACGCGCTCGTGCGGGTGACGTACTGCGAGATGTTGCCAGGAAAAATGGCGACAAAAAACGCGGCAGCCGCCCACCCGACGAGGGATTTATGGCGAGGTAGTGCGATCAGGGCACCGCCGAGGGCGATCTCGGCCACCCCTGATCCCAGCACAACAAGATCGTCGTCGACAGGTACCCACTCGGGCACCTGAGCGACAAACTCCTGGCGGGCCACGGTCAGGTGGGTGATACCGGCCGTTAGCAGAATCGCGCCCAGTCCAATTCTGATGATGGTGCGCGAAGGTGAGGTAGCAACGCTGGAGAAAGCGGAATGTCCCATGCCCGGACGCTACCACCTCCCCAAGAAGGCAGCGCATTCTCAGCCACTGCCAGGCACCGCGGTATATCGTGCAAGAAGTGGGGGCGGACAACGCACTTCCGCCACCCGGCGTGAAAGGGTTTCGAGGATGAACACTAAAGTTGTGCGCTGGCTTCCAGCGGCAGTTATTCCCTCTGTGATTGTTGTGGCAGCGCTGGCAGCGCCCGCTGTCGCCGACGACACCCCCGATCTTGAGCCGAAGACCGCCCAGGAACTGTTGGAGTTGGTCGCCTCGAGCGAGACGACGGCGTTCTCCGGGACGGTCGAGCAGACCTCCGATTTGGGGCTGCCCGAGCTGCCGATGGGTGCTGGCGGAGACTCGAGCACCGGGGCATCCGCCGCTATCGAACTGTTGACGAGCGATCACACCGTGCGCGTGTTTGTGGGCGGCGACGACACCTCCCGCGTACAGGTGATGGACACTCTGGCGCAGCGAGACGTCATTCGCAACGGCTCAGAGGTGTGGTTCTACGACTCCGAGGCCAATGAGGCGACCAAGGTCACCGTTCCGGAGAAATCGGCCACACCAGAAGCGAGTCCATACGAGAGCCTCACCCCGGCACAAATGGCGCAAAGTTTTCTGGAAAAGGTTGACCCGTCGACCGAGATCACCGTGGGTGACACCGCCCGCGTTGCCGGGCGCGACGCATACACCCTGACGCTGAGCCCTGACACCTCTGAAACGCTTATCGGTTCGGTGGTGCTGACGGTTGACGCTGAGACGGGAATGCCGCTGGCAACTTCGGTGACCGCGCGCGACCAGGCTAGCCCTGCATTCTCGGTCGCGTTCAGCTCCATCGACTTCACTGCACCCGATGCCAGCCTGTTTGAGTTCACTCCCCCGGCAGGGGCCACTGTGACCGAGAAAACAGAAGCCGACTTGCCCGAACATTCCGAAGCGGATGCCACCGTGCCCGGCGATCACCCTCGCCCAACAGTTGTTGGCGCGGACTGGGCAAGCATCCTGATCCTGCCCGCGGAGATGGGCGCGGCAGGAGAGATGGGAGCGCCCGGCGACGCCCCATCAGGATCCTCTCCTGAGGGTGCGGATGCAACCGCACTGCTGGAGCAGATGACCACGGCAGTGCCAGAGGGTCGAATCCTCAGCACCTCATTGGTGACCATTCTGCTGGCTAACGACGGTCGCGTGTTAGTGGGCGCCGTTAGTGCAGAGCAACTCCAAACCGCAGCGCAAACCGCGCAGTGAGCGACGGGGAGCCCTCGAGTTCGCTCGCCATTGAAACGCGGGGGCTCACCAAAACCTTGGGCAAACAAACGGCCGTGAACGACCTGGATCTGCGGGTCCCGCGCGGCTCGGTGTTCGGCTTTCTGGGCCCCAACGGGTCGGGCAAAACCACCACCATCCGTATGCTCTTAGGCCTTGCCGCCGCCTCCCGCGGAGACATCGAGATGCTCGGCCAGGCAATACCGAAGTTTGCTCCCACCGTGCTGCCGCGTGTGGGAGCGCTTGTGGAAGGGCCCGCTTTTTATCCGTTCCTCTCCGGCCGGGCAAATCTTCGCCGCCTTGACTCCGCCGACCGCTACGCTTCCTCGTCCTCCCGCGCCCACCGGGTGGACGCCGCCCTCGACCGGGTGGGGCTCAGCCATGCTGCCACCAAACCGGCCCACGCCTACTCGTTGGGAATGAAACAGCGCCTGGGCATCGCCGGCGCCCTGCTGATACAGCGCGACATCCTGATCCTCGACGAACCCAGCAATGGCCTCGACCCGCAGGGAACCCGCGAGGTGCGCCACCTGATCCGCTCCCTCGCGAACGACGGCACCACCATCTTTGTCTCTAGCCACCTCCTGGCAGAGGTCGAACAGATGTGCTCCCACATTGCGGTGATGAGCGCCGGACGCCTCGTCGCGCAGGGCACCCTCGACGAGCTTCGCTCTGCAGGTGTCGCTCGGGTTCGGGTCATCACCCCCGACCCGCAGGACACCCACCGAGTCTTCCACTCCCTCGGACTACTAGCGGATGCCTCAGAGCCCGCGGCCTCTACCGCCGGCGCCCCCGACGCGGTGGTCTCGGCAGAACTGCCGCCCGCAGTGTCACCGGAGAGCGTGAGCTATGCGCTAGTCACCGCTGGGGTGCGGGTGCGCGGCTTTGCCGTAGTTGGTGCGAGCCTGGAGGAGCGTTTTGTTGCCCTCACTGGGGAGGGCTTTGATGTCGCCGAGTAACAACGTGACTGCGCCGAGTGGCCAGCGCAACCTCGGGCTCGCCCTGCTCGGTTCCGAAATTTCTCTGCTCTTCCGGCGCCGCCGCACCTGGGCAATGCTGGCCGCGCTTGCCGCAGTTCCCATTCTTATTGCCGTCGCCGTGCGACTGTCGTCGGGGGAATCCGGTGGCGGTCCTGCCTTCCTCGACAGCATCACTCAAAACGGGTTGTTTGTATCCATCACCGCCCTCACGGTCGCCATCCCCCTCTTTTTACCGCTCACCATTGGTGTGGTCGCCGGGGATACGATCGCCGGTGAAGCCAACCTGGGCACCCTGCGCTACCTGCTGGTCGTGCCAGCCGGTCGCCTTCGCCTGCTGCTGATTAAGTACACGGGAGCCGCTGTTTTCTGTGTCGCCGCAACGGCAACCGTGGTGATCACCGGAGTGATCATTGGTGCCGCGCTGTTTCCGGTGGGCCCCGTCACCCTGTTATCTGGTGACTCCATTGGGGTGGCGGCCTACGCCTGGCGGTGTGTGCTGCTGACCGGTTACGTGTCGCTGTCCCTCCTCGGTTTCAGTGCCATTGGGCTTTTTATCTCCACCCTGACCACTGTCCCGGTCGGGGCAATGGCCGCCACCAGTGTGCTGGCCGTTGTCTCCCAAATTGTGGGCTCACTTCCCCAGCTCGAGTGGCTACACCCGTGGCTGTTCACCAACTACTGGTTGGGTTTCTCTGGTCTTTTGACCCAGCCCATCGCGCTCGACACTTTTGCAGACAACGCTCTGCTCCAGCTCGGCTACATCCTGGTGTTCGGTGCTCTCGCGTATGGCCGGTTTGCCACCAAAGACATTCTCAGCTGACACCCGC
>DASYMY010000639.1:0-2260 GCA_036008825.1 Glaciihabitans sp. | reverse complement strand
GGCCTCAAGGGTCTCACCCGCGCCGTGCGTGGCACCTGGCCCGACCATGTCATTGGGCAGGCTCCTGGTCTTATCGCTGCGCGTGCCCTCGGTTGGCCCGGACAGAAGATCTCCACCGTGCGTCTGCCAGCCGCAACCGGTCAAGCCCTTGGCCTTTCGCACACACTTGCCGACATCATCGAGTTGGGTGTGGACGAGGTTCTGCCCGAGCCGCCGTCCCCGAACGACACGGCCGCAATTCTGTTCACCTCGGGATCCACGGGACCGGCGAAGGGGGTTGTATACACGCATAGCCAGTTATCGGCTATCGCCGAGACCCTCTCCGCCCAATACGGGATCGGATTTGGAACAGGGCTCGTCGCGGGGTTCGCGCCGTTCGCATTGCTTGGGCCAGCACTTGGAGCGCGGTCGGTCACTCCAGACATGGTGGTCACCTCACCTAAAACGCTGACGGCCACCGCGGTCGCCAATGCGGTCGCTGCCGTGGACGCCACAGTGGTGTTCCTGTCTCCCGCCGCTGTCGCCAACGTTGTCGCGACCGCTGGTGAACTGACGGTAGCCAACCGGGCCGCTTTGCGGTTGGTTGAGCATTTTCTTTCCGCCGGGGCCCCGGTGTCGGAACCTCTGCTGTCAGCGGCATCCGCATTGATGCCGGAGGCCATAGCTCACACGCCCTACGGAATGACGGAGGGGCTGCTCATCACTGACATCACCCTTGAGGAAATCCGAGAGGCCAGCACTGTTACCGCCGATCACGTTCCCAATGGTGTGTGTGTTGGGGTTCCCACCGCAGCAGCACAGGTGCGCATCAGCGCCCTTAACGACGAAGCGAACGCCACCGGCCAGCCCACCTCCGATGCCTACGTGACGGGCGAAATTCTGGTGTCTGCTCCGCACATCAAGGACCGGTACGACCGGCTGTGGCTCACGGATCGCGCAGCGACCCGCGACACCGGCTCTGCTGAACGGTGGCACCGCACCGGCGACGTTGGACACTTTGACCGCGACGGACGCCTGTGGGTTGAAGGGCGACTGCCTCACGTGCTGGTCACCACTGACGGAATTGTCACCCCTGTGGGTCCGGAGCAGGCCATCGAGTCGGTGATGTCCGTTTCCCGAGCAGCTTTGGTGGGTGTTGGGCCGCGCGGAATCCACCAACTGGTGGCCGTTGTGGAGACGACCGCTCCGGCGAAGAAAGTCGGGCTGGGGTCATCCGCCCTAACAGCAAACATACGGGCCAGTGTTGGTGTGCCCATCGCGGCTGTTTTGGTAGTACCAAGGCTGCCAACCGATATTCGGCATAACTCCAAAATTGACCGGATTGCATTGGCCAAGTGGGCGAGCGCCATTCTTGCCGGCGGAGCGATGAGGACCCCGTGAAAGTACTAGTCACCGGCGCCAGCGGCTTTCTCGGACGCGCGGTCGCTGCACAGATCATCGCCAACGGGCACGAGGTTCGCACCTTTCAGCGGCGCCCCTCCGGTGTGCCGGGGGCTGAAGACCACCTGGGGTCGATTATTGACTCCGCTGCCGTTGACGCTGCCATGGTGGGGGTGGACGCCATTGTGCACCTTGCGGCGAAGGTGTCGCTGACTGGCGACCGCAGCGACTTTGACCGTATCAACGTTGGTGGCACTCGCACCCTGCTGAATGAGGCCCAGTACGCCGGAATCGGCAAGATGGTTTTTGTATCCTCACCATCGGTGGCGCACGCCGGAACCTCGATCATGGGGGATGACGCGCTGCCGGCGTCCCCTCGCACCGCCCGCGGGGATTATGCGCGAACCAAAGCGCAGGCCGAACTGCTTGCGTTGACGGCGGATTCACCCACGTTACGTGTGGTGGCTGTTCGCCCGCATTTGGTTTGGGGCCCTGGCGATACCCAACTCGTGAAACGCATCGTTGACCGGGCCAGGGCCAAACGGTTGCCGCTGCTCGGCGACGGCGCCGCGCTGATCGACACCCTCTACATTGATAACGCTGCCACCGGTATTGCCGCCGCACTCGAACGGGTCGACGCTGTACACGGCAACTCCTACGTGCTCACTAACGGGGAACCTCGTCCGGTGGCAGAACTGCTGGCCGGAATGTGCGCTGCTGCGGGAGTTCCCGCCCCCGCGTGGAGTGTGCCGCCCGCGGTGGCTCGCACGGCGGGTTCGCTGGTCGAGAAGGTGTGGGCGTTCCGTGCAGGAGCAGACGAACCACCGATGACGAGGTTTCTCGCCGAACAGCTTTCCACCGCGCACTGGTTTGACCAGCG
>DASYMY010000638.1:0-1569 GCA_036008825.1 Glaciihabitans sp. | reverse complement strand
CATAGAAGTGCTGCCACTGCTCCCAGCGGTCCTCCCAATCGCCGTCGGCGCCCAGAGGTGCGAACGGATATCGAGAGTTCGTGCGGTCCATCTCAACAAGAGGTTCGATGCCTAAGCTTCGGAGCGTAGTAAAAGCGTGGTTGAGCGTAAGATTGTTTGAACTAGTTGCGGTGTTCTGATAATTGTTCTGAATGAGCGGCCAATTGATGTAGGTATTGGCCTGGGGCGTGCCCATGGGGTTGGCCCGAACAGCGGCGCGGCGATCGAGAAACTGCTGTTGCGTGCCAACGCCGTCGCCCCAAACGGTGTTATCGTCCTCCCGGAGACCGGGGACGGCAGGATTCTGCTCCACCACCGAGGGCGTCGACCAAACTCGGGCGCCGTTGACCCCAGAGTACTTCCACCACGAGGCCGTATTGCTGCCGGGCATGAAGTGCCCAGAGTTATAGCCGACGATCTCGGGGGTCTTGCCGGCGACCGCGGCTGAGAGGGTGACGTCGGCAGCCAGGCAGCTGGGATCCCCGCAAAGCAGGCCGAGCCACAGCGAAGCCCGAGCCATTACTCCGAACGCCCGGATAGTGGAGCGTGAGAACTTTTGGACTATTGAACGTGTAAGGGCGGTTTCGGTTTTTTGGGCCAAAACCCTTCGGTTTTGTCCGCTCAGCGGGGCGGCTCGGCCTGCCTTTCTCGGAGCGATCAACAATTCGAGGGGTACGTAACTCATCAAATGTATTGTTTAGAACAAACCTCGAACTGTGTGCCCAGTCGTCGGAGAAAGAACCGATGGCGGCGTGAACCTCTATGCGGCGCGCTTGGCGAGCGTGTCGCGCAACGCCGCGTTATGTGTACATGAGTACATAGTCAGATTGGGTGGCCAAAAGCAAATACATAATGCCTAGAAAGTATCCAGCGATGTAGAGCACCTCATCGCAGATAAGAGAGAGAAACCCGAGCGCGAGAACCGGTGCTGTTCGCGGGCTAATTGGATGCTTCGCTGGGAACTAGATCATCAGCTCCCCGCGACCCGAGTGCGTACAACATGCGAATCTCGACGGTGTCATTGATGAACCGCACGGACCCGTCGGCGAAGCCCATATGGGTTCCATTAGTATGGTCGGAGCCGACGCTAACATCGCTGCGATCGGGATTCTCAGGCGCCACGCTGCGTCGCGCCCTATTGATCGGAAAAGTGAAGTTTCTGACGTTGTATACCCATTCGCCAACAGAACCCACCATCCAGGGGCGCATGTTCTTGTCGACATCCGGGGGGCCAAAGCCGGCCTCTGCGATCATGACGGTGTTACTTGTCCCGTCCGTTACATGTTTAGACTTCACCAGATTGTTGTCTGCCGGTCGAACGTCGCGAATGAAGATTCCG
This sequence comes from Glaciihabitans sp., assembly GCA_036008825.1. Lineage (GTDB taxonomy): Bacteria > Actinomycetota > Actinomycetes > Actinomycetales > Microbacteriaceae > Glaciihabitans. The sequence goes on along the minus strand of DASYMY010000638.1, from coordinate 191 downwards.
TTGGTGGCCGCTCTCCCCCCCTCGGGCTGGGTCATTACCAGGCAAGTCGGCGCGCCAGAGCCAAGGCCTCCAGTCGTGGACGCAGCTAGTTCCATGGTGTAAGGACCAGGCAGGCCGGCGCCGCTAGCGCAGTAGTAGGGCAGAGCGGGCGAGTTGTAGCGGTAGTCTTCTTTGGTATGCGCGCCGAGTAT
>DASYMY010000637.1:0-2009 GCA_036008825.1 Glaciihabitans sp. | reverse complement strand
GGGTGCCAGCTACCAGCGGCAACTGGCGGTAGCCGCGCACAATGATGGCAGCCTTCCCGCCGTGGTGCGCTCTCTAGTCGCTGAACTACGAAACGGTATCGGCGGGTAGGTACACACCAATCGCCCATACTCCAAAGCATCCGCTGCGGTGGCAGCTCAGCTCTGGAGTATGGGCGATGGAGGTGTGATGGGGTTATGCGTTGATGCTGTCGCGCCAGGCCAACCACTTTTTAACGGCGTCGCGCGGGTAGTCAGGTCCCGAAATGCCGAGCGTGAACAGCGTCGTGCCGAGGGCGTGAAGTTCGTCGGCCTCCTGCACGCTGCGCTCGCGCAGCTCGGTGGAAATCTCGATCACGCTGGTGTCGCGCCCCACCGTTTCGCCGTGCTGGGCGAGGATGTCGAGTTTGCGCTTGAGGGTCTCCGCGTCGGAGAAGCTGTGCCAAATATCGGCGTGCTTCGCGACGATTTTGAGGGTCTTTTTTTCGCCGCCACCGCCGATAAGAATGGGGATGTCTCGCACCGGCGCGGGGTTGAGCTTGTCCCAGCGTGCCTCGATACGGGGCAATGCTGCCGAGAGCGCGTCGAGGCGCGATCCGGCAGTGCCGAACTCGTATCCGTACTCGTCGTAGTCGCGCTCGAACCATCCAGACCCGGTTCCGAAAATGAACCGCCCGTCGCTGATGTGGTCGATGGTGCGTGCCATGTCGGCTTGCAGATCGGCGTTGCGGTAGCTGTTGCAGTTCACCAGCGAACCGAACTCGACCCTGCTGGTCTGCTCGGCCCACGCGGCGAGCATGGTCCAGGCTTCAAAGTGAAGACCGTCTTTTTCGCCGCTGAGCGGGTAAAAATGATCCCAGTTGAAGAGGATGTCGACACCAAGATCTTCGAGTTCCGCGACCGTGTCGCGAATGGTGGCGTAGGAGGCGTGCTGGGGTTGAACCTGGACGCCTAGGCGTACCGGACGAGTCGTAGTCATTGGTTTAGCTTAGCCACGCACCAAGATGAGCTGTGGCGCGTGGCTGTGCGCGAACCCTACCGTCCGAGGAACTTCTGCAACGAGGCGAGCTCTTCCTCACTCGGGCCATCCGATTTGCCCGCGCCCCCGAGCCCAAAACCAGACCCTGCTGCGGCGGTGCTACCGGATTTTGTTCCGGCAGCCAGCGCGGCGTTCTCCGCCGCCCGCTTCGCCGGGTTTCCCGACTTTGAGCCCTTTTTCTGCTGTACCTTCGCTTTGCCGCTGTTGAACTTTTGACCGGGAATTGGCCCCATACCGGGAATTTGCGGCATGCCACCTTTTGCGACAGTTTTCATCATCTTGGCAGCCTGCTCGAACCGGTTCACCAGACCGTTCACCTCAGTCACCGTAGTTCCGGCACCGCGGGCGATACGCGCCCGACGCGAGCCGTTCAGCAGCTTGGGGGTGCGACGTTCGGTGGGGGTCATCGACTGGATGATGGCCTCGGTGCGGGTGAGTTCGCTCTCGTCGAAGTTCTCCAGCTGCTCCTTCATTCCGCGAGCACCGGGAAGCATTCCCAGCATGCTCTTGAGCGACCCCATCTTTTTGAGCTGCTGCATTTGGCTGAGGAAGTCTTCGAGGGTGAACGAATCCGTTGCGAACTTCTCCGCGACCTTGCGGGACTCTTCTTCATCGAACGCCTGCTGGGCCTGTTCGATGAGCGACATGATGTCACCCAGGTCGAGGATCCGGCTGGCCATACGGTCGGGGTGGAAAACGTCAATCGCTTCCATCTTCTCGCCTGTACCTATAAATTTGATCGGCTTGTTAACTACAGATTTGATCGATAACGCGGCACCACCACGGGTATCGCCATCCAGCTTGGTTAATACAACACCGGTAAAGTCCAACCTATCGTTGAATACTTTTGCGGTATTAACGGCATCCTGGCCGGTCATGGCGTCAACCACAAACAAGATCTCGTGGGGGCTAACCGAGGCTTTTACCTGCTCAATCTCCACCATCATAGCCTCGTCTATAGACAAGCGGCCTG
>DASYMY010000636.1:0-1681 GCA_036008825.1 Glaciihabitans sp. | reverse complement strand
AGTAAAAATACGGGACGACCAACAGCGGTAACGGCACCAAAATCATTGCCAGTTTACTGTGGGTCCAGCCGCGGTGATGCGACACGATTGGCAGCATTGCGATTAAGCCTAGGTATGCCGCAGCTTGTATGCGCCCGCTGCCGACTAAAATGACGTCGATGATAAACGCCGTGCCTAGGAATATATCCTGCGCTTTGCTGTTCGTGTCGACGTCCGGGAAGAGCCCGAACAACATCGCAAGCACAAAGACTGCAGCGAGCGCCTCCCAGCCATGCAACACGCCGGCCGCTTCGGCAAAATAAGTAATTGGCGCCCACATGATAACGCCAACGTATACAAGGCCAGCCCCAAGGCCGCCCGCAATATGCCCTTTGTAGTTTGCCATGAGCTTTATGGTACTCGCGTTTCGCTTAAAATGAAACGTCGCCGCCCCGGAACCCGTATGGGTTCGGAACGGCGACTCGTCGGATTGGTTCACAGCGGTAGGAGCAACAGCCAGCCGAGGCCGGCCATGACCATCAGACAGACTGCGATCACGCGCTGCGGCAGAAGGTCGGCCAGCGTGGCGTCGGGCCGCTTGCTGTCGGTTTGCGCCCACACCGCGACCGCGATGAGCAGCAGCGGGAAGACGCACTCGGCGGCAACCACGACCGTGCCCAGCACGTCGAACTTGACGTACGGGACCGCGAACCACAGGACCAGCAGGAGCAGGCCCGCACCGGTTCCGCACGCCTTCGGCGTTTCCGACTTTGCGGCGGAACCGGGGACGTCGCGCTCGCTCTGGGCGTAGCCCGTAACAATGATGGTCTTGTCGTCCATTTTAGTCTCCCAAGTACTCGACGTGGCTCTCGCCAGTGACAATTCAGTATAGCATAAACTATTGACAAAGTAAAGATTTTATTTTACAATTGTTAAGACCCGACTACACAAGGAGCACACATGCACCGCTGTCCCACATGCGGGACCGAGAACCGCGAAAGCGCTCGGTTCTGCGACAACTGCGGCACCCCGCTCACCGCGGAGGTCCCACAGGACTCGAACGAGTCGCGCTGGGGCGTCTTCCACCGCTGGTCAGGCGCCTGGGCCATCGCCCAATGGTTCTCGCCCACTGGCCAGGAGGCCATCGACGGACTGAACGACCCCAGCAAGCTGTGGGGACGTGGCGACGATCCGTACAGCACGATCTCCAACAGCAACCAGTCGTACCTCGGCCTCGTCCGGGAATCCGGCAACGGCCCGCTCGTGGTCATCGAGTGGTACCTGGTGAACTGGAGCGACGCCGACGGCGGCAAGTGGGTCAAGGGCGACGCTACTCCCGCCCCCGAGGGCAACAGCATCACCCTGACCAGCATGGAGTGAGGCGACACATCGGTGGACTGGGCACAAACGTGTTCGCACCCTAACCCGCCCGACGCGCGTACATGCGCCGAGTGCGGGAGCCCCATCATCATCGTGCCCGCGGCCGACATGGCCATTCAGGACGACGATGAGCCTCCCTCCTACGAACCAGATTAGTCCGGGCTAGTCGCTCGGGGTCGCGTGGTAACACACCGGTCCCGAGCGACGCACCTACTTCGCCCGCTTAAACGCGCGCGCCATCCATAATAATTCGTCAAAAGCGTAGTGCAAATTACGCATATAGCGCGCTGTGAACTCCGGCTTCATAGTGCCTTTTTCGTCA
>DASYMY010000635.1:0-6217 GCA_036008825.1 Glaciihabitans sp. | reverse complement strand
GGTCAAAACCGGGTGTTTGGCCCGCGTTGCCGTCTTTAGCGACACGGGCCCTGGCCGATGGGCTGAACTGAGTGCCGAGCAGCCAGCAAAGTGGGCAAAAGCAGCTAATAACAAGAGAAGAGCAGACCCCTCGGTGGACGTAGGACAATTCACGTCGACGCGGCCGCCCTGGTACCCAACCAGTAGAGGGCAACAAAAAAGGGACGGCCTCAGCCGTCCCTTTCCTGTGAGGTGTTAGTTAGTTGCTGCCTCGGATGATTGCGATGAGGCGCAGGATCTCGACGTACAGCCAGACGATGGTCAAAACCAGTCCGAATGCTGCCTTCCAGCCGAGGATACGAGCGGCGCCGTTCTTGACACCTTCCTGGATGGTGGTGAAGTCGAGAACGAGCGAGTACGCGGCCATCAGGATCACGAGCGGGCCAATGATCAGGCCGAGCGGGATGCCGAAGATTTCGCCGCTACGCAGGCCCCAGGCATCGGTGTTGATGCCGGTGATCATCAGGCCGAAGTTGACCAGCGAGAACAGGGCGTACGAGATCATCGCGATCATAAAGATCTTGGTCGCACGAGCCGACTCACGGATCTTGCCGTTGGCGAAGAGTGCCAGGGTCACACCGAAGACGATTCCGGTGCCAAGCAGCGCCTGGCTGATGATGCCGGGGAGCTCAGCTTCGAGCATGCCAGAGAGGGCTCCGAGGAACAGACCCTGAGCGAAGCCGTAGGTAAGAATCAGACCCGGTGACGGCTTCTTCTTGAAGATGTTGACGAGAGCCAGAACGAAACCGGCGATTGCACCGGGGATCGCCAATGCGGGAACGAAGAAGCCAACAGCGCCACCAACGAGAACCAGCGCGAGAGTCGCGACAGTCTTCATGATGACGTCTTCGTAGCTCATCCGGTCGGTCTCGGATGGTCCGGCTGAGGGGCGACCGTACAGCTCGTCGAGCTGTTCTGCCGTCATGCCCTGGGCGGTCTGAGCTACCTTCGCGCCGCCAGTGCCGAAGGCGGCGTTCTTGAAAGCGGGATTGGAGGAGAGAGCCATGGGGTCCTTGTCTGCTGTGAGTAACGTGGAACGTTGCTGCACCCAGTGTATTTGGTCCCGATAACTATTTACTGAGGATCTTCTTCATCCTGTGCGCTGTAAGCGATCGGCGACAGGCGCGCGCCTCTGCCGCCACTGCGCAAGTGCGTATCCCAGCCACGCGGAGCCCACCAGAACGGCAGCACTCACCGCATATGCCAGCGGAAGGTCGCTCAATTCTCGGTACTGGTTCGCCAGCATCAGCGTGACCGCCAGCAACGGAAGGACACTGACGAAACTGAGAAGCGGATGCCGCCGCACCACTAGCCATGCCACCAGCGGCACCACCAGAGCGGGCAGGCTCTGCGGCCCGGTCAGTAGCGCCCAGCAGGCGAGAAGACTTGGCACGGCAACCCAGGCACGCCGAACCCCAGGCCCCGGCAGCACAACCCACCCCATGATGTGAGCGACGGAACCCAGCAGCAGAAAATGCAGTGCATAGGTATTGGCGCTCTGCAGGCTCACCGCCCCAGAAATCAGCAGCGCTATCCCGGCTACGTACCGAGACTCAGGGTGACCCCACCGCAAAGTGGAACCGCCCAGCCCGCCTTTCGCCCCCATAATCGCCATGCTAGTGCCGTAGCGTGTGCGATGTGATTTCTGCCAGCACGCCCCCTCTTGTTATTGCCCACCGTGGCGCCAGCGGTTACCGCCCCGAACACACACGAGCCGCCTTCGAGCTCGCCATCGAGATGGGTGCAGACGCGATCGAACCCGACATCGTGGCCACCCGCGATGGAGTGCTTGTTGTCAGACACGAGAACGAAATCTCTGGAACGACGGATGTCTCCTTCCTCGGCCACTTCGCCGACCGAAAAACCACCAAGGTCATTGACGGGGTGAGCGTCACCGGGTGGTTCACCGAGGACTTCACCTGGGCAGAACTATCTACCCTCCGCTCGGCCGAACGCCTCCCGGCAATCCGCCGCGGCAGCGCCACCTTCATCGGTGGCGGCGGAATCCTGCGCCTGGCCGACCTCCTGCAAATCCTCGACGACGCCCCACGCCCGGTTGTGCTGGTCGCCGAAATCAAGCACCCCACCTACTTCAACTCGATCGGGCTATCCCTGACCGACCTTTTCGCCGAAGAGATTCGCGCCTGGGCAACTGGCGACAACCTCATCGTCGAATGCTTCGAGAAGTCGGCGCTGATCACCCTCAAAGCCGCTGGCATACCCGCCAAGTACATCTACCTGATCGACGACGATGGCGCGCCGGCCGACGCCGTTGCGGCACTGGGGGATTCCGCCCCGACCTACCAGGACGCTCTCACTGACCAGTCACTCACGGCGCTCGCCGCCGAAGTAGACGGTCTCAGCCTGAGCAAATGGCTGGTTCTTGACCTCGACGCCGACGGAAACACCATCGGCACCACCGACGTTGTTGACCGCATCCACGCCGCCGGCCTGACCGTGTTTCTCTGGACCTTGCGCGCCGAGAACCACTTCCTCAGCCCCAACTTCCGCACCAGCACCGCCAAGGCTGGGTACGGACGATGGGCAGACGAATTCCGGATGCTACTTGGCACAGGTGTCGACGGCGTGTTCGCCGACCAGCCGGACCTCGCGCTGCGTGTTAGGGACGAGCTGAGCGGTGAGGCATCCGCCCTCTCGTTGTAGAGCGAGTGCTGGTGAGGGTGGCGCATCAGCTGAGTGGGTCCTGTGTGCCGGCTCCTTCGCCATGTTCGAGTTCGAAGGCCGCACGGCGTCGTTTGTAACGCGTGAACTCCCTAATCCTTGTTCCAATCATCATCCCCGCGAGAATCACCAGGACTGAGTGGAGAACATCGAACTCCACGATTGCTAGTTGCGTGAACCAGAGGGCCAGCAGTGCCAAGCCACCCCAGATACCAAAAAGGCCGCGGGTTCGCACGCGGTCGATCTCCATGCGTTGCTGGATAAGTGAGGGCGGCGTGCTGCCCTGCCACTCAGTGGGATGCTTCCTCTTCACACGAAGTCCCTCCCTTAGGCACTGTCGGCGAGTTTTCCGCCCACGTCCGAAACGTTAGTGATAAATCCTTCGCAACCCCACGACTTTCTGAGGTTGAAAAACCAAGCATTGTCCTCACTCAGGGTGAAACCTTGCGTGAAGGTTGCATTGCTTAGCAATACACATGTATCGTTTTTAGATACAAGAAACGTAGAGCAAAGTATGAACATGAAAGGCTCAGGAACGTGGATCTATCCGCCCCACTCGCCTCGTTCCTGAACGGACTCGACGCGGTGGCCCTGCGAGTTGTTGCCAGAGCCGGATCAGAGCTCACTGGTCGACAGATCGCTCGTCTGGCGGGGACTGGAACGCCCGCTAACGTTCGACTATCTCTTCTCCGGCTTGTTGACATCGGTCTGGTCATTGCAGCTCCGGCCCCTCATGCAACGATGTATTCCGCAAACCGCTCGCACATCCTTTGGCCAGCGGTTGAAATCGCGCTGAATGCACGACAGGAATTGTTGAGACGCGTAGCAGCGTTCGCGGGTTCGAGCGCACCTGTGGGCGTCACGATTGCCCTCTATGGTTCGGTAGCACGAGGCGATTCCACCAAGGCGAGCGACGTCGACCTGCTCGTCGTTTTTCCGGACGAGGTCGCACTCGATGACCGGGACGAATTCGTCACCGGGCTTAGGGACCACGTGCAACTGTGGACCGGCAACGATGCGCAGATCTACGACTTAACCGAGTCTGCCCTGGCTAGCCAGAAGGAAGACGGGGACCCGATCGTCCAAAGCTGGGCTAGCGAGGGGATCATTATCTTCGGTAACCGCGCGCTTGGAATGAGGAAGGCGTCGTGAACGCGCGGATCAAACAGATGACGGCGGCGGAGGTGCTTATCCGAGCTGAACATGCCCGCGACTCTCTTCTTACGGCGCAGGCTCGATTCGAGCCTGGGGGACCATTGGCGTCAAACAATACGACTGGACTGAACGCCGTGAACGCTGGTATTGCTGCGGCGGATGCCATTTGTGGATCCAAGCTCGGGTACCGGTCCAGCGGCCAGGATCACAAACAGGCCATCAGCCTTCTCGGTCAGGCGCTTCCCGACAAGAGAACCGCGGCAAGGGACTTGGGTCGTCTCTTGGAAGCGAAGACTCTTACCTCCTATGGCGCGAGCCACATCACAGAGGCCAGGGCGAGCGAACTCCTCAAATATGCAACCCGGCTGGTCGCCGAGATGGAGACCACTCTCGAGTCGTGACCGTGCGGTGGATCAGTTACTTGCTCACGGACAGCCGGGCGCTCTGCCGGGCGTCAGGGGTCGCGCCTAGAATTGCTGGGCCATGACCTTTGTTCTTGACCCCAGCGAACCGACCACCCCACCGCCAGGGGGCTCGTTTCTCGACGCGCTCCTGAATGGCCTGAACCCGCAGCAGCGGGAAGCCGTGCTGTACCGCGGACCCGCTCTGCTGATCATCGCGGGAGCAGGCTCGGGCAAGACCAGTGTGCTCACCCGTCGAATCGCCGGACTGCTCAGCACCCGTGAGGCGTGGCCGAGCCAAATTCTGGCCATCACCTTCACCAACAAGGCTGCCGCCGAAATGCGCGAGCGTGTGCAGCAGCTGGTGGGCGGTCAGGCCGAGGGGATGTGGATTTCGACCTTCCACTCCGCCTGTGTGCGCATTCTGCGCCGAGAGGCCGAACACTTTGGGTTCACCAAAAGCTTTACGATCTACGATTCGGCCGACTCAAAAGCGCTGATCAAGCGGATCATCAAAGAGTTGGATGCCGACACATTCGGCTTCACCGTGAGCTCAGCCATGGGCAAAATCTCCAAGCTCAAAAACGAGTTGAGTGACGTCGAGTCATATGCAAGGCAGGCGAACTTCAACGACCCCAACGAGGTCATGTTCCTTCAGATTTTTAGGGAATACACCAAGCGGTTGGCCAGCGCGAACGCGTTCGACTTCGATGACCTGATCGGTCAGACGGTGTACCTGTTCCGGGCGTTCCCGCAGGTTGCCGCCCTCTACCAGCGCCGGTTCCGTCACATTCTGGTGGACGAATACCAGGACACCAACCACGCCCAGTACGCCCTCATTCAAGAGCTCACCCGGCCCGTCCAGCAGGGCGATCTGCCGCTAGATCTGCAGGGCAAAGGGCACCTCGACGCCGCGTCGCTGACCGTTGTGGGTGACAGTGACCAGTCGATCTACGCCTTCCGGGGTGCAGACATCCGCAATATTGTCGAGTTTGAACGGGACTTCCCGAACTCCAGCACCATTTTGCTTGAGCAGAACTATCGCTCAACCCAGAACATTCTGGATGCCGCGAACTCTGTAATCTCGAACAACTTCGACCGCAAAGACAAGAAGCTGTTCACCACGATTGGTGAGGGCGAGAAGATTGTGGGCTTCACCGGGTATTCCGGTCACGATGAAGCCCAATTTGTGGCGGATGAAATCACCAAGCTGCATGAGAGCGGCGTCGACTACAAGGACATTGCCGTCTTTTACCGAACCAACGCGCAGACCCGTGCGTTGGAGGATATTTTTATTCGTTCCGCCCTGCCGTACCGGGTGCTTGGTGGCACCAAGTTCTACGAACGTGCCGAGATCAAAGACGCCATGGCGTACCTGATTGCGGTGGCGAACCCGAGGGATCCGCTGGCGTTGCGCCGCATTATGAACGTGCCCAAGCGCGGGATTGGCCCGGCGACCGAGGCGGCGCTGCAGAACTTTGCGGACAACCACGACACCACCCTGCGTGATGCAATGCGCAACGCCACCGCTCTGGGGCTTGGCCCCAAGGTCACCGGAGCCATTACCTCGCTCGCGGAACTGCTGGATGACGTGGGCGCGACGGTGGATGTTCCCGAGGGCACTGCACAGGCGAAACCCTCCGACATTCTCAAAACGCTGCTGGAGCGCACCGGATTTGTGGAGGCGCTGCGGGCGACCCGCGACCCGCAGGATGAAGCGCGCGCCGAGAACGTCGAAGAGCTGCTGTCGGTGACCAAGGAGTTCCAGAAGAACAACCCAGAGGGAACCTTGCTCGACTTCCTCACCGAGGTGTCACTGGTTGCGGCGGCGGATGATCTGGACGACAGTTCCGGAACCGTGTCGCTGATGACCCTGCACACCGCGAAGGGCCTCGAGTATGAGGCGGTGTTCCTCACCGGAATCGAAGAAGATCTGCTGC
>DASYMY010000634.1:0-1694 GCA_036008825.1 Glaciihabitans sp. | reverse complement strand
GGGGTGCGCAGCTCGTGCGAGGCGTTAGCGGCAAAACGTCCCTGTATTTCAAAGGCATCCTGCAGTTTGTCGACCATATCGTCGAAACCGTCAGCGAGTTGTCGAAACTCGTCATTGCGGCCGCCGAGCTGAATACGGTGCTGTAGATTACCCGTCGCGACAATATCCGCCGCCTCGTTAATGCGGCGCAGCGGTTTAATTATCCATCCGGCGAGAAACCAACCCCCCCACGATCCCGATGACTGCCAAACCAAGCAGAGCAAGAGTCGAGACGCCGACAACCGCACCCAAAATTTCGCTGCGTGTGGCAACCGCAGCTTGGCTATCTCGTGGGTTTGATGCCGTCAGCGGGTAGTCAGGAACATATCGCAGCACTACGTAGAGTCCGAAGAGAAGAATGGCGCCAGCAGCAACCAGGAACACCGCGTAGCTGAGAGCGAGACGTAGGCGCGCACTGACCCGGACAGGCAGAGCTCGTCGCACTTTCACGGGGTGGGCTCGATCAATCGGTATCCAGAACCCGACACCGTTGTGATGAGGTCGGGAGCGCCAAGCGCTTTTCGAAGTGTCGACATTGTCACCCGCGGGGCACTAGTGAACGGGTCTGCGTTCTCATCCCACGCCTTCTCGAGCAGAGTCTCGGCACTCACCACACCTCCCCCGGCCTGCATCAGCAGCTGCAGCACTGCGAACTGTTTTCGGGTGAGTTTGAGGTAGCGGCCGGCGCGGTATACCTCCTGGCGGAACGGATCCAAACGCAGGTCGGCGAACTCGAGCACCGGCGGAGAGAGCGCGATTGGGCGTCGGGCCAGCGCACGCAATCGCACAACCAACTCTTCGAATGCGAACGGCTTCGTTAGGTAGTCATCGGCACCAAGCTCAAATCCGCCGACCTTGTCACGTAAGCGTGTCGCCGCCGTGAGCATTAGTACTCGGACAGTGGGGTGCTCTCGAGTGATAATCGCGCACACCTCATCGCCGTGGGTGCCGGGAATATCTCGGTCGAGCACAATCACGTCGTAGTCATTCACCGTGATGCGGTGGAGCGCATCGTCGCCATCAAAGGCAATGTCGGCTGCGATGGACTCCCCGCGGAGACCGGCCTGCAGCGCCTCGGCGAGAAACACTTCATCCTCAACGACCAGTACCCGCAAAGTCGCCTCCTTTGACGTTGGGCCAGAACCATTAGTTTAGGCAGCAGCTATGTTGCAGATTTGTATGGAAAAAGCGCAACACCAACAAAACAGCGCGACTGGTGAAGTGGGTGCTGAACCTCCGGGTGGACCGGCGGTCGTTGGAAGGAACCCATGACTCATCACACTCGGTGGCTCCACCGTCGCAGCACTTTCGCCGCGACCGGATTACTTGTCGCGTTCAGTCTCGCAGCCTGTGTCGCAGCAGGCGGTGAGTTGCGTCTCCCGTCCGGCGACTCCGGTCACGCCTCCTCCGCTGACGAGGGCGCCCGGACAACCAATAACGGTCACATACCGGACAACGGCTCTGTGTCGCCTTTGGACGATCACCTACCAACAATCGCGAAACTTGATCCCCAGTTGAGACAGGCCGTTCAAGCTGCTGCCACGGCAGCTGAGGCAGACGGTGTGGAGATGGTCGTCACCTCGGGGTGGAGGAGTGCGGCGTACCAACAGGCGTTACTCGACGATGCGATCATCAATTACGGCAGTCTTGAGGAG
>DASYMY010000633.1:0-1774 GCA_036008825.1 Glaciihabitans sp. | reverse complement strand
GGAGTTTGCCGTATCGTAGAGCGCGCTGAAATCCTGCGTGTAACTCGGCGTCGTCAGCAAAAATGGCGACTGCGCTTCAGCCGTCCCCGCCCACCAAATGACTCCCAGCGCCGCAGCTACGCACGCGGCACGACCAGTTGTGTGGGAGGTGTCCATGCGGCGGGCAGAGCGTGCGATCAGGGCAGGATGATTCATCAGTATGTCGGCTAAACGGTGAACTGCGGTGTTGGTAGCAGCCGAACGGCTCTCCAGCACCATCGCGAGGGGACACGCGAGAGCGTGCGCGGTTGCGGTGAGGAAGTTGGTTGGCGGCGCGGATCAGCGCCCCTTTTTACAGGGACAGTGCCACGCCGGGGCGGCATTTAAGCGCGTGGCCGAAACTCGGCAAGCGAAACTTGGTTTCGTTCCAAAACGCGGAAACACGGCGCGCACTTGATTGCGCGGAAGGTCTCACCATGTAGCCGGAATCGCTGATCCTGCCCGGTGATCGGGTTCCCCAACCGGGATCAACGCGTCCCGGTTGCGACGACCGGCGCGCCGTTCAGCTCGCCGGCACGAGCCATATGCGCCAGGGCGATGAAGCCGTGTTGAGCGTTTACAGACCGCCCAGCCGGAGACCGGTGGACGTAACCTCCCCGACGACGGGTGGGAAGGCATGCACTGCGGGTAGCGTCTGCACGCTGCGAGGAGCAGGTGCTGGTGCGCGGTGATTCCCCGCCATGGAGGCGGCGAGGAAGGATAGCGCCAGTGCGCCCAACGCTAACGCGCCGGCGCCGAGAATGGCAGGGAGTTCGGGGGTCACGGCTTCTTGGTTGATTCTCATGACGTGCCGAGTCTCCGCCTCGTCCCATCAATGAGCCACCCCGGGATTGTAACGTTTGGGTTACGCGGAAACGCCTCTCCGAAACGCACTAGGCCTAGCTCTTCACCGTGCCCCAGCGTCGATGAAGGAAACGTTCCCACGGCGAAAACAGGATCTTATCCGCCAGCAATCCGATCAGCACGATGACGATCATCACTCCCACCACCTGATCCATCGCGAGCAAGTCGCGGCCATTGTGCAGGAGGAATCCCAAGCCGAATCCGGTCAGCACCGTGACGTAGATTTCCGCGGCCATCAGCGAGCGCCAGGCAAAGGCCCAGCCTTGTTTCACCCCGCTCACGATGAACGGCAGCGACGCGGGCAGGATCACCATGATCCAGGTGTGAAACCCACGTGAGCCCATCGTCTGGGCGGCGCGCGCATAGATCGGCGGCACATTGCGCACGCCATTGTCCGTGGAAATTTGCACTGACCAAAGCGTGCCCATGATCACCACGAACTGCATCGCCGCTTCCGTCTGACCAAACCAGAGCAGTGCGAGCGGTACCCAGCAGACGCTCGGCAAAGTCTGCAGACCGAGACCGAGCACACCGATGGTGTCGTTTGCCCAGCGAAACCGCGCCGTGATCAGTCCCAGGGGCACACCGAGCACCACGCCGATGAAGTAGCCCAGCAGCAAACGCTTGGTCGTCACCCAGAGCGCCTCGAACATCGTGCGATCCTCCACGGAGGCGCGCAGATATTCCCAAACGCTGAGCGGTGAGGGCACCAGCACCGGCGACCACACTTCCGCCCGAACCAGCAGATGCCAGGTCGCGATCAGCAGCGCGAAGAAAACGAAGGCGTTGAAGAAGCGTCTCATATTGAGTTCCGCGGGGCAGGCGGGACGGCGGTGGAGGCGGTGGAGGCGATTAGCTCCGACGAAACTGCCGGACGGACCTGAAACCAGCT
>DASYMY010000632.1:0-6600 GCA_036008825.1 Glaciihabitans sp. | reverse complement strand
CCCCGAGCCCGCAGCTGCGGACGCGTACGACAAGCTTTACAAGGAGTACACGCTTTTGCACGACTACTTTGGCCGCGGAACCAACGACGTAATGCACCGTCTCAAGGCCATGAAGCGTGAGGTGCACGCATGAGTACCTTCGCCCCCGAAATCGAAGTGGCCATCGCCCGTACCCGCGACCAGGTCGCTGCACTGCACTCTGAGCTAACTCACTACGAACTGGTTATCTGGACCGGCGGAAACATTTCCGGCCGCGTTCCCGGAGCCGATCTGTTTGTGATCAAGCCCAGCGGCGTCTCATACGACGAACTGTCTCCCGAGAACCAGATCCTCTGTGACCTTGACGGCAACGTCATCCCGCGCACCCCGGGCAGCGACCGCAGCCCCTCCAGCGACACGGCAGCGCACGCCTACGTTTACCGCAACATGCCGGAGGTTGGCGGAGTAGTGCACACCCACTCCACCTATGCCACCGCATGGGCGGCGCGCGGCGAAGCGATCCCCTGCGTCATCACCGCCATGGCAGACGAATTTGGTGGAGAAATCCCGGTAGGCCCGTTTGCCATCATCGGCGACGACTCAATTGGCCACGGCATTGTGGAAACCCTCACCGGACACCGCTCGCGCGCGGTGTTGATGCAGAACCACGGAGTCTTCACCATCGGGAAAGACGCCAAAGACGCCGTGAAGGCGGCGGTGATGTGTGAAGACGTCGCCAAGACGGTACATATCTCCCGCCAGCTGGGGGCACCGATTCCCATCCCGCAAGCCTCAATCGACTCGCTATTCGACCGGTACCAGAACGTATACGGCCAGCAAAGCACCGACAGCACAACAGCATCAATCCCCACCTCAGGAGTAACCCAGTGAGCCGTTCCATCGTCCCCGATCTCGCCACCAATGAGGTCTGGTTCCTGACCGGAAGCCAGGATCTGTACGGAGAAGAAACCCTCCGCCAGGTTGCTGAGCAGTCACAGGCCATTGCCGATGCGCTCAACGCCTCCAGCGACGTACCCGTCACCGTGGTGTGGAAAGAGGTGCTCAAAGACAGCGAATCCATCCGCCGCCAGGCACTCGACGCCAACTCGAACGACAGCGTTGTTGGTGTTATCGCCTGGATGCACACCTTCAGCCCCGCCAAAATGTGGATTCGTGGCCTCGACGCCCTCCGCAAGCCGCTGCTGCACCTCCACACCCAGGCAAACGTTGAACTGCCGTGGAGCGAAATCGACTTCGACTTTATGAACCTGAACCAGGCCGCCCACGGCGACCGGGAGTTCGGCTACATCCAATCCCGCATGGGCGTTGCCCGCAAAACAGTAGTTGGCCACGTGTCGAACCCTGCCGTCACCGCGCAGGTGGGTACCTGGAGCCGCGCAGCCTCCGGCTGGGCAGCAACCCGAGAAATGAAGCTGGCGCGTTTCGGCGACAACATGCGCAACGTTGCTGTCACCGAAGGTGACAAGACGGAAGCCGAAATTCGTTTTGGCGTCAGCGTAAACACCTGGGGAGTCAACGAGCTAGTCGAAGCCGTTGATGCTGCCAGCGAAAGCGATGTTGACGCGCTCATCGCCGAGTACGAGGCCGCCTACGACATCGTGCCCGAGCTGCAGGTTGGCGGCGCACGCCACGATTCCCTGCGATACGGAGCCAAAATCGAGCTTGGCCTGCGCTCCTTCCTTGAAGCCGGTGGTTTCACCGCGTTCACCACCAGCTTTGAAGACCTCGGCGGACTCCGCCAGCTTCCCGGACTCGCCGTTCAGCGCCTGATGGCTGATGGCTATGGCTTCGGCGGAGAAGGCGACTGGAAAACCGCAGTCCTCATCCGCGCGGCCAAAGTCATGGGAGCAGGCCTTCCCGGTGGCGCCTCCCTGATGGAGGACTACACCTACGACCTCCAGCCCGGCAACGAGATGATTCTCGGCGCCCACATGCTGGAAATTTGCCCCAGCCTCACCACCTCACGCCCGTCTCTCGAAATTCACCCTCTGGGTATCGGTGGACGCGAAGACCCTGTACGTCTGGTCTTCGACACCGACGCAGGATCCGGAATTGTTGTTGCCATGAGCGACATGCGTGACCGATTCCGTCTTGTCGCCAACGTCGTTGAGGTTGTGCCGCTGCCCGAACCCCTGCCGAACCTGCCCGTTGCACGCGCTGTGTGGAAGCCCGCCCCGGACTTCGCCACTAGCGCAGCAGCATGGCTCACAGCAGGAGCCGCTCACCACACCGTGATGAGCACCGCCGTTGGACTGGAAGCCTTTGAAGACTTCTCGCTCATGGCGGCTACTGAACTCCTCGTTATCGACGAGAACACCACCCTTCGCGAATTTGCGAAGGAGGTGCGTTGGAACCAGGCGTACTACCGACTGGCGCAGGGTATCTAACGCGCTAGTCATGTACTTGTCGGGAGCAATCCCGGACGAGGATCCGGCTTTCATGGACGAGGCCGGGTCTGCACCAACACAGAGGTAATGACAATGACGTCCAATCAACATTTGTGAAAGGAAACACAGTGAAGAAGAAAGCAATTCTCTCGCTCGTCGTGGCTGGCGTAATGGTCACCGGGCTTGCTGCATGTGCATCAGGAGACGGCGGCTCTGAAGGCGGCGGAGAAAACGGACTCATCGGTGTAGCAATGCCGACGAAGTCCTCCGAGCGTTGGATCAACGACGGCGACGCCGTCAAGGCCCAGCTGGAAGAAGCCGGCTACACCGTCGACCTTCAGTACGCAGAAGATGACATCCCCACCCAGGTCAGCCAGATCGAGAACATGGTCACCAAGGGCGCAGTTGCCCTGATCGTCGCTTCCATCGACGGAACCACCCTCACCAACGTGCTCGCCGACGCGCAGGCCGCTGACATTCCCGTCATCGCCTACGACCGTCTGCTGCGCGACACCGACGCCGTCAGCTACTACGCCACCTTCGACAACTTCCTTGTTGGACAGCAGCAGGCATGGTCAGTTACCAACGGACTGGGCCTGACCGAGCTCGACGGAACGCCCATCGAGGGCGCCCCGGCCGGACCGTTCAACATTGAAATCTTCGCCGGATCACCCGACGACAACAACGCGACGTTCTTCTACGATGGCGCAATGTCAGTCCTCGAGCCCCTGATCGAAGCCGGAACCCTGGTTGTTCCCAGTGGCCAGACCGACTTCACCACCGTTGCTACCCTCCGCTGGGACGGCGAAACGGCTCAGAGCCGCATGGAAGACATTCTGACCTCGCAGTACTCCGGTGCTGAGAAGGTTAACGCAGTGCTGTCTCCCTACGACGGCATCAGCCGTGGAATCATCTCCGCCCTCGAAGGCTCCGGCTACACCGTTGGCGAAGAATGGCCGATCATCTCCGGCCAGGACGCTGAACTTGACTCCGTCAAGGCCATCGTTGCCGGCGAGCAGTACGCCACCATCTTCAAGGACACCCGTGACCTCGCCGCCAAGGCCGTCGAAATGACGACCGCGGTTCTCGAGGGCGAAGAGCCCGAGGTAAACAACACCGAGGACTACGACAACGGTTCGTTCGTTGTTCCGTCCTACCTGCTCGAGCCGAGCATCGTTGTCAGCGACAACATCCAGGAGCAGCTCGTTGACAGCGGCTACTGGACCGCTGAGGAAATCGGCCTGTAACTAGTCCGTTTTACCACTGCACCACACGCACCACACCGCCGGTGGCGGGGATGATCTCCCCGCCACCGGCACCTTTCCCACTGAATTGCGACAAAGGAAGCTGGCTTCACAGTGACCACCAACATCCTGGAAATGCGGTCGATCACCAAGACCTTTCCCGGCGTGAAGGCCCTACAGGACGTCACCCTCGAGGTGGCACGCGGCGAGATCCACGCGATCTGCGGCGAAAACGGGGCAGGCAAGTCCACGCTGATGAAAGTTCTCTCTGGCGTCTACCCGCATGGCACTTATGAGGGCGACATCGTCTTCGAGAACAAGACGGTCGAGTTCCGTGACATCCGGGACAGCGAAGCCGAAGGCATCGTCATCATTCACCAGGAGCTCGCACTGAGCCCCTACCTATCGATCGCCGAGAATATCTTCCTCAACAACGAGGTCAAAGGTTTCGGCGGGCTTATTGACTGGAACAAAACCAACTCTGAGGCAGCAAAGCTCCTCGCTCGAGTGGGTTTGTCTGAAAAACCCACCACCAAAATCATGGACATCGGTGTCGGCAAGCAGCAGCTGGTTGAAATTGCCAAGGCATTGTCCAAGCGCGTAAAACTCCTCATCTTGGACGAGCCAACGGCCGCCCTCAACGACGAGGACTCCGACCACCTGCTCGACCTAATCCTGCACCTCAAGGGCCAGGGCATTGCGTGCATCATCATCAGCCACAAGCTGAACGAAATCAAGAAGATCTCCGACACCGTCACCATCATCCGCGACGGCAAGTCGATCGAAACAATCGCTAAGCAGGACGTCAGCGAAGACCGCATCATCAAAGACATGGTGGGCCGTGACCTCGCGCACCGGTACCCTGACCACACCCCGCACATCGGCGAAGAGATTCTCCGAGTTGAGGACTGGACGGCGTACCACCCGCAGGACACCACCCGCGTAGTCGTCGACCACATCAACATGTCCGTGAGCCGCGGAGAAATCGTGGGTATCGCTGGACTGATGGGTGCTGGGCGCACCGAGTTCGCTATGAGCCTTTTTGGTCGCAGCTACGGCGCACGCATCAGCGGCAAGGTGTTCAAGCACGGCAAAGAGATCAAGATGCGCAACGTCGCGGAGGCCATCGATAACGGTCTGGCGTATGCAACCGAGGACCGCAAGGAATACGGTTTGAACTTGATTGAAGACATCAAGCGGAACATTTCCCTCGCCTCGCTCGGCAAACTGAAGCGCGGGGGCCTTGTTGACGACAACGAAGAATTCAAAGTCGCCAACGAGTACCGCAAGAGCATGAACATCAAATCCCCGACCGTACTCGCCAAAACGGGCAAGCTCAGTGGAGGAAACCAGCAGAAGGTTGTGCTGAGTAAGTGGATTTACTCAGACCCCGACGTGTTGATCCTCGATGAGCCCACGCGCGGCATCGACGTCGGTGCGAAGTACGAGATCTACACGATCATCAACCGCCTCGCGGCGGAGGGTAAAGGAATCATCGTGATCTCGTCCGAGCTGCCGGAGCTGCTGGGAATTTGCGACCGCATCTACGCAATCTCAGAAGGACGAATCACGGGAGAGCTGCCCATTGAGCAGGCCACTCCGGAATCCGTTCTCAAACTTATGACTATGGAAAAGCCGCGCTAGCGTAAGCGCGCGCACGTACAAGGAGACCTCCCATGACTGATACAAACACCCGGGCGACCGAACCGATTGGTCCGCCGCCCACCAGCAAAATTGGCTCATCGCTGAGCCACATTGTCACGGACCTCGGTAAGAACGGCATCTTCCTTGCCCTCATTGCTGTTGTTCTGCTGTTCACCATCCTCACCGATGGCATCCTGCTGCGACCACAGAACATCTCCAACCTGATCGTCCAGAACGGTTACATCCTGATTCTGGCTATCGGAATGGTGCTGGTCATCGTCGCCGGCCACATCGACCTGTCGGTTGGATCGGTCGCGGCATTCGTAGGTGCCGTTTCCGGTGTCTTCGCTGTCAATATGGACATGCCGTGGTGGCTCGCCATCATCTTGTCACTTCTCGTCGGCGCTGCAGTTGGCGCGTGGCAGGGCTTCTGGATCGCATATGTGGGAATTCCCGCATTTATCGTGACCTTGGCCGGTATGTTGATCTTCCGCGGACTAGCGCTGGTTGTCCTCGGAAACGCCAACATCGGCTCCTTCCCCGAGGAGTACCGCGCACTCGGTAACGGCTACCTCACCAACCTCTTCGGTGAATTGGCAGTAGACCCCTTCACCATGGGCATCGGCGTCATCGCCGCAGCCGCGTTGGTTGTGCAGCAGTTCCGCACCCGCACCGCTCGCCAGAAGTACGGGCAGGACGTTGAGCCGCTTGCGTGGTTCATCGCCAAACTCGCCCTCATTGTGATTGCTATCGGTGCGTTCTCCTACGCGCTCGCCATCTTCAAGGGCATCCCGATCACCTTGATCGTGCTCGCAGTACTGGTTATGGTTTACGGCGTTGTCAGCAACCGCACCGTCTTCGGACGCCACATCTACGCCATCGGCGGCAACCGCCACGCAGCGGAACTGTCCGGTGTCAAGACTCGCAAGGTCGACTTCTGGCTCTTCGTCAACATGGGCTTCCTCGCCGCGTTGGCTGGACTTGTTTTCACCGCTCGACTGAACCTCGCTGGCCCGAAGGCCGGTGACGGATTCGAGCTCGAAGCCATCTCTGCTGCCTTCATCGGTGGAGCAGCCGTACAGGGTGGTGTCGGCACCATCGGTGGCGCCATCATCGGTGGTCTTATCATCGGTGTCCTCAACAACGGTATGTCGATCCTTGGTATCGGAATCGAATGGCAGCAGGCCGTGAAGGGCCTCGTGCTGTTGTTCGCCGTTGCCTTCGACGTCTTCAACAAGCGTCGCTCCGGCGGCCGCTAACCTCGCAGGTCTCCACTTACGCATAATGGCCTCGCTTCCTTCGGGAAGCGGGGCCATTTGCGTTGG
>DASYMY010000631.1:0-3624 GCA_036008825.1 Glaciihabitans sp. | reverse complement strand
ACTCTTGTGATGCTCCCTGAGAGCGAATTGGATGTTCTCGAACAGTTCGCACACTGGTCTCAGGTCCACCAGAGGGTAGCGTCAATATTGGACGCCAATAGAAACGTCACTGTTTCTGACGGCGATCTCGCTTGGCTCCGGGTCTTCGAGCGGGATGACCTGCAGGAATTCGCAAATGAACTCCACGGCGCCCTCGTCCTTGGGCTAGCTGACCGAGACTCAACGCTTATCGATGACGTTGTTAGCGCGTGGAAAGTGACCGCGAAACAACTTGAAGATCCGCTGCGTAGATCTGTATTGTTCGGAGCGTTCGACGCGAACGAGTATGTCGAAGTATCCGGTCTCGATGTCGAAGGCGAATAGCGCGTACAGTCCTTTTGAGCCGGCTCGACGCCCCGGCAGCCGTCCGTTGATTACCCCAACGTACCGAGTGGTTGTCCATCGACAGTTCTCAAAGCATTGGTCCCAACTTGTGCAACGCGTGGGGGTCCAACAGGCTCAGCAATTCTGGGATCATGTCTCGTCTTCCCCTGGCTCGACTTCCGGCACGGCAAGTACCGTCATTCTTCGGGGACGTGCGGGTCGGCCGCACGGCCCGGGATGGTCTCGCACCTACCACTACGAAATTTCGAGCATGGGTCGAGTCGACTATCAGTTTCACAACAGCTATACGACGCCTGGCGGCAGCGACGAGCACAAGGTGGTTGCGATCTTGACTATCAATTTCTCCAGTCACTAATGCGTTAATGAGACGACGACTCGATCCGACAACAGATCGGGCATCCAACCTTGCTGTGTTGCAGCGGCAGTCAATAAAGCAAGACCTGCGTAACAAACGCCAGTACAGACGTTGCGACGAGTTTCGCAACGGCAAGAGGTGGTTTCAACCGTCGCTGACACTGGTGCCTCAGGTTGCTGCTCTGCGAGCAGAGTAGCGGCTGACTCAATTGTGAAGGGGCCCGCGACGGAAGAATTCACCCACCCTTTACGTTGCGGGGTGCACTAACACTTCGGTGTGCGGCCATGACCTGCAAGGCTTGAGGGATGAGTGCCGCCCGTAGGTACGTCGCGATTGGCGACTCCTTTACCGAAGGTGTCGGCGATCACCATCGAAGCCTGCCGAACAGCTTGCGCGGGTGGGCCGACCGCGTTGCGGAGCAGCTCGCAAAACATGAGTCCGGCTGGGAATATGCCAATCTCGCCGTGCGAAGTAAACGGTTGCGCCACATCATCCAGGACCAGCTGCAACCTGCCCTCGAAATGAAACCCACCCTCATCACTGTGTACGCCGGCGGCAACGATCTCCTTGATCTCGGCACCAACGTCGATACCCTGCTGGTGCAGTACGAAGACATGGTCGCGCAGCTGGCGGAGACCGGCGCCCGGTTGCTGTTGTTCACCGGGTATGAGGTGCCGCTGCCGGGACCGCTACGCGCTTTCAAACGTCGCAACAACCAGTACAACGCCGGCGTGCGACGCATCGCCAAGAAGTATGGCGCGACGCTGGTGGACTTCTGGGCATTCGAGGGGCTTCGGGATCGCCGGATGTGGTCGGCCGACCGGATGCACCTCTCCAAGTCGGGCCACAAATACGTGGCGATACGGGTGCTCAAGGTTCTCGGCGTTCCCCACTCGATCAAACTCAAACAGCGGGGGCCACTCCCCCGCCGTACCGGGCTGGAGTGGGAGAGGGCGCAGCGCCGCTGGGCGCACGATTGGGTCTACCCGTTGATCGGTAGAAAAATCCGTCGAGTCACCTTGGGCGACGATGTGCAGCCCCGCTGGCCGAACCCCGTCGTTGTGCCCGCACACGGCGGCCTGCGTTCATTCGCGCACGGAACGCCTCCCGCGTCTGGTGCTAAGGACACCTAACCGACCACTTGGTCCGGCGCTAGTTCAGATCCGCCGACGCCCCCACGGTGAGTACGCGACGCATCTTGCGAGCGGCGCGCCACACAAAATGTGGCACTGTGCCGAGCGCGAGTGCGGCTCGACCGTTGAGCGTGCGGTCGTAGCGGCCGAGCGCGCGTTTGCGATCCCAGGCTCGTCGCACCGCTCCGCCCAGCAGACCCTGGGTGAGGGGCTTCACCGCAAACTGCTGTGTTGCCCGAACGGCGAGCAGTTCGTTTGCCTGGTCGATCCAGTCATCCTCGCTCCGGGGGTGAAAATAGTTGTCATCGAGCCAGTGCGCGTTCGGCTGGTTGAATCGACCCGCGATGAGATCCTTGTGGTCGCCGAACAGCCCACTGTTTTCGAAGACGAGGTTGATCATGGGTTTGCTGATACCAAAATCATCCAGCGCCAACACCGGCACACCGAGGGCAACTGCCTCAATCGCGGCCGTCGAACTCACAGTCACCAGAGCCGCTGCCGCACTGAGGTACACCCCCATTGAGCCGCCGGCGACAACCAGGTTGGCCGGGGCGGGCGGGTCTAGCTCCGCCATCAGGGCAGCGAAATCGTACTTTTCCGCATGGGTCTGCTGTTCGCCCGGAAGCGCACGCACCTTCAGCACCACTCGACGCTCGGGGTGAGCGCGGGCAGACTCGGCCAGCCAGCCGAGAAGGGCGACGCGCTCGTGCCGTTCCGAGGGCACCTTCGCCTGCGCGGCAAAGATCACGTCACCGCCCGGCTTGCCGGTCGATTCGCCTTGCTCCACACGCCCGCCCGCCGACATAAACGGCAACGTCGCAAGGGCAAATTGCTGGTCGATGCCCATCTCTGCGGCGAGCGCCGTGAACTCGCGCACCTCACGTTTGCTGTGCAGCACAAAGAGGTCGGCCTGCGCACGATGGGCGATGGCCCTGCGCGTCGCTGGTACAGAGATGCCGGGCAACCCGCTCACCAGCACCGGGCGCTTCGCCGTCACGGCAAGCACCGCACGCACAACCACCTTGATCAGCGGGCCGCGCAGGGAGAGCAGCACCAGGTCAGGCTGCTCCCGCTCGACCCACGATGACAGCGTGGGAAGGTCCACCACGGCGGGAGCCGCAAGGGTGGACTCCGGCAGCGCGGCCTCAAGCTGGTCGGCACTCGGCAGCACCGGGTTCGCGATGACTACCAGGGTCACGTTCCAGTGTTCCGGCATACGCGACGCCAGGGACGCTCCCCATTTCACGTACGAATCGGAGTCGGCGATGGCGACGACCCGCACGGTTTCGGTCATACTGCGACGATACGGCGCAGCTTGGCGAGCGGCGCAAGCTCACCGGGGAAGACCTGCTTGATCCCGTCGCCGAGGGCTTCTTCAAGGATACGAATATCGGCGACAAGCTGGGCGAACGGCTTCGGCTCGAGCGATGCGGACTGGTCGGATCCCCACATGGTGCGATCGAGCGTGATGTGACGCTCGATCATCACGGCGCCGAGCGCGACGGCCGCGAGCGAAATCTGTAGTCCGTCTTCGTGGCCGGAGTAGCCGATCGGAACATCCGGGTACAGGTTTTGCAACGTCGACACCATTCGCACATTCGCCTCGTGGGCGGGCAGCGGATAGGTGGATGTTGCGTGCAGAATCACCAGGTTGGTGGTGCCAAGCAGAGTGACAGCGGCATCGATCTGCTCCAGGGTCGACATCCCCGTCGACAGGATGATCGTTTTTCCTGTTTCCGCCAGACGCTGCAG
>DASYMY010000630.1:0-1866 GCA_036008825.1 Glaciihabitans sp. | reverse complement strand
TTCGTTAGTCAGTGTGCAGATAGCTTTCCAGACTCCCGAGCGGTCAGAGTCGATCCAGGCGCATGGTCGCGGTGGCGCTGTGGGCGGCCATTCCTTCGGAGTCGGAGATGACCTGAACGGCGTGCGCCAGCTGCGGGGTCGCTTCTTTCGAAATGCGCTGGTATGTGAGCGGCTTCACAAATCGTGATGCCGACAGACCCGCGCTGTGTTTGGCGCCTCCCGCCGTGGGCAGAACGTGGTTGGTGCCCGCCATCCCCTTATCTGAATAGGCGACAGTGCTCCACGGGCCAATAAACAACGACCCATAGTTGCGCAGAGTGTCGTGGTACCAGTCATCGTCTTCGGTAATGACCTCAAGGTGTTCGGGGGCAAGATCATCCATCAACACGGCGGCGACCTCACGGCTGCTGGCCACAACGATGGAACCATAGTCACGCCAGGCGGCACCAGCGATGTCTACCGTAGACAGGGTGAGCAGCTGGCGGTCAATCGCCGCGGAAACAGCGTGCGCCAATTCCAGCGATGTGGTGATCAACGCGGCGGGCGAATTCGGTCCATGCTCCGCCTGTCCAAGAAGATCCGCTGCCACAATTTCGGGATCAGCGGACGCATCTGCAATCACCGCAACCTCGGAGGGGCCAGCCAGCAAGTCGATTGAGGCAACGCCGAACAGTTGGCGTTTCGCTTCGGCCACAAACGCGTTGCCTGCGCCCACCAACATGTCTACGGGGAGCTCCCCGAGCAGACCGTATGCCATTGACGCGAGCGCCTGAACCCCGCCAATAGTGAAGACCCGGTCAACCCCGGAAACGTGAGCGGCGTACACAACGGCATCGTTGGCGCCACCGTTCGGCTGGGGAGGTGTGCACGCGATGACGGTATCAACACCGGACGCCTTGGCTACCCCCACGGTCATAAACGCACTCGCAGTCAGCGGGAATCGTCCTGCAGGCAGATATGCGCCCACTCGAGCAACCGGGACATACTTGACCCCCGTCACCACCCCGGGCAGGTATTCAGTCTCGAAGTCTTTCAGTCGGGAGCGCTGCTCCAGCGCGAAGGCACGGGTGCGTTCGCCGCCCAGCTCAATGGCGTCGCGCAGGGCCGGGTCGAGACGGCTTCCGCTGGAGGCGATTGCCTCAGCACTGAGCTCAAACTCTGACCCATCCCACCGATCCAATTTCGCGGCGTAGTCCCGAACGGCGTCGAGGCCACGGCGTTCAATGTCGAGCAGCATCGACGATACGGTGGCGGCCACGGCGGGATCCCGCTGAGCGGCTACTGCGGTGATAAGGGGCGTTTTGATGAATTCGAATGACCCGGCGTGGGCCTCGAGCACGGAGGGAGTAAAGAGCATGGTTGGAGCGTAGGGAACCCCGACCCAGAGGACAACAGCATGTTTACCTGGTCATGCCATAGGTTTTCCCTATGACACTTTCGTCCGTCACTCTGACCCAGCTGCGCGCATTTGTTGAAGCGGCGAAGGCCCTTTCGTTTACCGCAGCGGCCGACTTCCTTGATATGACCCAACCGTCGGTGTCCGAGTTGGTGCGCAAGCTCGAAGACAACTACCAACTACCGTTGTTCGTGCGGGGAGGGCGCCGGTTACGACTAACCGCAGCCGGGGATGAACTTCTGGTGTGGGCGCGACGTATCCTCGATGCCGCTGACGGCGCCGACCAAGCGATGCGTGACCTGCGCGGGCTAGTGCGTGGGTCGGCCTCGTTTGGTGTTCTGCGGAACGCCTCGTACTACCTGCTCTCCGACCTGGCGCAGCGATTCCACGGTGAATATCCCGGGGTACAGATTCGTTTGATTGGCCAAAACTCAGTAGAAGTCGCTGCGGCGGTGCGCAGCGGCGAGCTG
>DASYMY010000629.1:0-1771 GCA_036008825.1 Glaciihabitans sp. | reverse complement strand
TGCGAGCCCAACACCCATGTTCACAAGGATGTAGCTGCCGCCGGATAACAGGAGTTTTCCGGCGTTACTGAAGAACTCGTCCTGGTCAAACTCCAGGCCCAAGTTGAACAGCAGCAGGATCAGCCCAAAAACGGCGATGAGCTCGACGTAGCCGGGGCTGAAGGTGAGGGGGAACCAGTCGAAGTTGGGGCTCGCGATGAGACCAACCAGCATGTAGATCGGGATGGCGGGCAGCCCAATAAGTTTGCCGAGTCGGCCGAAAATGTAGGCGAGGATGAACAGGATGCCGAGCGTAAGAAGCTCTTCGCCGAGGTGCACGGCTTAGCTTCCGGGCGGAGCGTCCACTGACGCCTTTGGTTTTACTTCACCCGTGCGGTAGAAGTTGAACGCTTTTGCGACCTTCTCCGGGGATCCCGCAACAACGAGGGTGTCTCCTGGAAACACCTTGAAGTCGTCGGCAGGGGCCGGGTTCGCTGATTCCCCACGCACAACGGCGACAACCGTGAGCCCCACAAATCCGCGGCTGACCAGATCGCCCAGTTTTTGACCGGCAATGTGGTCGTCGTAGTCGACCGTGAACCAGTCAATGGACAAGCCGGGGATTTGGTCAAGGCTGGAGAGGGACTCGGTAATACGGGTTCCGCCGAGCAATTCGGCGAGGGTGTGGGCTTCGTCTTCGTCGAGGCGCAGAGAGACTTTGGCGGCGTCGGCTCCGTCTTCCGCGTCGGCAAAGGTGATCAGGTCACTGTGTCCGGACCGGTGGGTGATCACGCCCACCTTGCCACCGTCATCCGTAATGAAGGTATGCAGAACGCCGACTCCGGGAAGTTTCACTCGCCGAACATCAACCATGAGCAAACTCCTTCAGGGTTAGCGCGACCGGGGCAGTGCCGCACAAGCACACGACATGTGTCGGCACTACTCCTAGTCTACCGAGCGCTCCCTACCGGCGCCGGGTGGTGCGCCTCTAGGTACCCACCGGGCTGTTCGCTGTGCGGGAACGTCGCGGCGCGCGCAGCGTTTTGCTCACGGCGTCGATGACATCGATCACAAAAATTACGAGGATCGTGATGGTGGTGGAGATACCGATCCACTCGGGGGATCCCGCTGGGGACGACCAGCCGACCGCGTCGAGGAACGCGGGGTTCCAGAAGCGCTCTTCGATGGCGAGCCACACCAGCGGAATGGTGCCGGCAAGACCAAGAGCAATGCTGATGGCGGTGGCCAGCCAGTCCCAGCCCCCACGACGCCACACCCACAGCGCGAAGATGGCTTCGGCGGCAAGGATTCCTAAGAAGTAGGGCCACCAGAAGGCCCATTCGGCCGGCGCGAGAAGAGGCATCCGCTCTCCGTGAATAACGACGAATGACCAGAACTGTTGCCCAATGAGCAGCGCAGCCGCCACGGCCACCGTGATCAGCTCGGCGACGAGGTCGTTTCGGAGGCGGGGGTTCTCCGGGTATTCGGGCAGCTGGTCGGGGCTCCACTTCTCGCCCTGCGCCCCCGCCACCGAGGTACCGGTGCGGTCGAGAATCACAAAAACTAGGGTCACCCAGAAGGTGATCTGGATCGCGACCCCAACGGCGGTGGTGATGAGCCCCGCAATGACGTCCCCGACGTCAGCACCCGTGGCGAGCAAAACAATGACGTGCGCGGCAGAGGCCAGGGGCACGATGATCCACAGCAGCAAGCGCAGCAGGTCACGCCACGGGCCGTAGGATTCGGGGCCGATCAGGTACTTCTGCCGGCCGGTCACCCCGGTGGCGAAGCG
>DASYMY010000628.1:0-12061 GCA_036008825.1 Glaciihabitans sp. | reverse complement strand
ACGTGCATCTCCTGCACCCAGTAACGCAGGCTGTCCATAATCAGACGGCGCACAATCGTGTGGTTGGCGTTCAGAGTGTTGCCCACGCCGCTATCGTCGATGTAGCGGGCACGATCCGCTCGGTCCAGCAGGTAATAGGTGGGGTTATCGATGCCGCGCATCGACAGAGTTGGCCCGGAATCGCCGTCTTCGGCGGTGTGGTTGAAGACAACTTCAAGGATCACCTCGATGCCAGCCTTGTGCAGAGCCTTCACCATGTCGCGGAACTCGTCGCTTGGTTGGGTAGGGCGCTGCTGGGAACTGTAGGCACTGTGGGGTGCGAAGAAGGAGACGGGCTCGTAACCCCAGTAGTTGGGGCGGCCGCCTGGAGCGGACTGGCGGTCAAAGTGAAACACGGGGAGAAGCTCAACGGCGTCGATGCCCAGACGCTGCAGGTGGGGGATCTTCTCGGTCACACCGGCGTAGGTTCCCCTGAGTGGTTTGGCAACACCCGAATTGGGATTGTTGGTGAATCCCCGCACGTGCAACTCGTAGATTGCACCGCCGAATAGAGGGCGCCGTAGAGGTTCGTCGCCCTCCCAGTCATAGCCGCCAGGGTCGATCACCACTGCCCGCATCGCGGTGGAGGTGTTCGAGATTCCCGGCTGTGACGCCGCAATGCGGTCATAGTTATCGTCGATGACCTCGCGAGCATACGGATCGAGGAGCGCCTTGCTGTTATCGAACCGGAGCCCGTCGCCGGGGATGTCTGGGCCGCTCACTCGGTAGCCGTACTCTTGACCAGTTTTCAGGCCTGGTACGAAAATGTGCCAATAGTTGTCGGTGCGATGGCGGGCGGGATCCAGGGTAATCGTTGCCGACGGAACGGCAACGCCCGCGCTAAAAAGCAGCAATTCAACCGTCTCGGCATGGTGCGAGTAGAGGGAGAAGTTCACACCCCCATCACGCACCGTCGCACCGACCGGTGCGGGTGTACCCGCCTCCGGATGGATAACTCGTTGCGCCGCCATCAGCGAGCCCCTGGCTTACTCGCGGGCTTGATCGGGGGCTTGGTTGCCGGCTTCCTTGCCGGCGCACTCGCAGTCGTGGACGCCGTGCCGGAGAGCATTTCGGCGAACGCATCCTCGTCTCCGAAGACCTGCAGAATTCGGGCCACCAACGCGGTCCAACCGGTTTGATGGCTTGCACCAAGGCCGGCACCGTTGTCGCCGTGAAAGTACTCGTAGAACGGAATGAGATCTTTCCAATACGGAGACTGCTGAAACAGCTGAGCACCCCCAAAAACCGGCCGAAGCCCTTCCTCATCGCGCAGGAAGATCCCCAACAGTCTCTCGGAGAGACGCTTTGCGAGGTCTTGGAGCGTCACCTCCTCGCCTGACCCTGTGGGGTACTCAATCGTGAAATCATCGCCGTAATACGAGGCATAGTGCAGTAGCCCGCGGATGAGCAGAAAGTTCATCGGCATCCACACGGGCCCACGCCAGTTCGAGTTGCCTCCGAACATCCCGTTGTTGGACTCGGCGGGTAGATAATCGACTCGATATTGCTGACCACCAACGTCCACCACAAACGGATTATCGCGGTGATAAGCAGATACCGAGCGGATGCCGTGATCGCTCAAGAACTCGTTCTCATCGAGCATCCGCGCGAGTAGGCGACGCAACTTTGTCTCGCTGAGTAGCGACAGCAGACGACGGTCATTGATTCCAGGTTCGGCTAACGCCGGAAACCGTTCGGCCAGCTTGGGCCGGTGAGTGCGCAACCACTGCACCCGAGCCATAAAGTCGGGTAGCTGACGCACGTCTTCTGGCCGAAGAACCACACAGGCCGCGAGGGGGAGGAGCCCCACGAGTGAGCGGACCTTGAGTCGAGTTGTGCGTCCGTCGGGGGTGGCGAGAACGTCGTAGAAGAACCCGTCGTCCTCATCCCACAGGCTGCCATCCGGGTCATCAGGGTCGTCCATGGCCGACGCGATCCAGAGATACTGCTCGAGGAACTTGCTCGCCATCGACTGATACGACGGGTCGTTGCGCGCCAGCTCCAGCGTGATCTCGAGCATCTCTAAGGTGTAGAACGCCATCCACGCGGTACCGTCGGCCTGTTCGAGGTTGCCGCCGGTGGGCAGCGGCGCGCTGCGATCAAACACACCAATGTTGTCGAGCCCCAAGAACCCGCCGCCAAACACGTTGTTCCCCTCGGGGTCTTTACGGTTGACCCACCAGGTGTAGTTGACCGACAGTTTGTGGAACGCTTCCTCAAGGAAGCGCAAGTCGCCCTTGCCTCGCGTTTCTTTTTCTGCCTCATAGGTTCGCATCACCGCCCACGCGTGCACCGGAGGGTTGACGTCACTGAAATTCCACTCGTAGGCGGGGATCTGGCCGTTCGGGTTTAGGTATCGCTCGCTCAGCATTAGCGCCAGTTGCCCCTTGGCGAAGTCCACGTCGACGACCGCCAACGACACCGCGTGAAAGGCGAGGTCCCAGGCGGCATACCAGGGGTACTCCCACTTGTCCGGCATCGAGATGATGTCTTCGTTGACCATGTGGAACCATGCTGCGTTGCGCAGATTCGATTTACGTTGTGCCGCGCGCGTGGTTACGCCGTGCCCGCCGAGCCACTTGGTGACGTCGTACCCATAAAACTGCTTGGACCACAGCAGACCGGCGAGAGATTGGCGCATCACCAGCGTGGCATCGTCACTGAGCGAGTCGGGGATCACCTCGGAGTAGAAGACGTCGGCCTCGGTGCGACGCTTGGACAGCAGCCGTGCGAATTTTGTTCCAACCGGGCCGCCCTGGGCATCAATGACTTCTGGGTCGAGGTCGGTCAGCCGCAGCTCAAAGCGTTCGGTTGCACCTGGCGCCACAACAACTTCGTAGTGCACCGCCGCCTTTGTGCCCGGGCCGGTGGGGTGGGTGGCGTCGCCATTGCCGTGAATCACGGTTTCGCCAACACCGTCTTTGACGTACCGGGAAGCATTGGGCTGGCCAAACAACCGCTCGGTGTTGGTCTCGTTGTCGCAGAACAGGCTTGCGGGCTGCCGCGCCGCATACAAAAAGCGTGGGCCTAGTTCGGCGTGCTCGGCCCGCAGCACAGTGGCATCCGCACTATCGGCTAACCGCTCAATCGTTGGCCGCGGCCCAGAGTTTTCGCTCCACGTATTGCGAAACCAGAGGGTGGGCAGAAGTGTCAGGCTCGCCGCTTCGGGGCCGCGATTGGCGACCTCAATCACGATCAGAATGTCGTCGGGTGTGCCTTTTGCGTATTCAACGGTGACGTCGAAGTACCTGTCGTCGGTGAAAACTCCGGTGTCGATGAGCTCATATTCGAAGTCGTTCGGACCGCGCTGCGCATTGGTGGCGACCAAGTCCCCGTAGGGGTAGGCCGCGTGCGGGTACTTGTACTGGTACCGCATGTAGGAGTGGGTGGGGGTGCTGTCGAGGTAGAAGTAGTACTCCTTGACGTCCTCGCCGTGGTTGCCCTCGCCATTGGTGAGTCCAAACAGCCGTTCCTTGAGGATCGCGTCGGCTCCGTTCCACAGTGAGAGCGCGAAGCACAGCTGCTGCTTGTCGTCGGAGATGCCGGCCAAGCCATCCTCGCCCCACCGATAGGCCCTCGACCGGGCATGTTCGTGGGGAAAATAACCCCATGCGTCGCCGCTGGAGCTGTAGTCCTCCCTGACTGTGCCCCACTGGCGCTCGCTAAGGTAGGGTCCCCACCGCAACCAGGGCACTCCCTTGCCCCGCTCGGTGAGTCGATTGGCTTCGGCGCGAACGCGGCCTTTGCCCTGAGTGGTGTTTCGGCCTGCACTGCCCTGCGCCATGAACGTCTCCCTGTCGGTCTGCTCTCGACCGTGCCCGGATCCTGGTGCTGTCACGTCACCCGGTCGGGGTGATCCGCCCAGTGGACGAAGTAAACTGGAGACTCAGCGCCCAGCTTCAGTGCGTTGTCATGTCTCCCGTCGCGGGCGGGCCAGCGACAGGGCCGTAACGCAGCAGTACCGCTCCGTTCTCGGAAGTCGCGGGCGGCGCGAGGAGGCTGAGACTTGCCGGTGGGCCGTCGTCAGGAAAGAGGCGTTTGCCGGGTCCCACCACGATGGGATACACCCACAGATTCAGCTCGTCGAATAGTCCTTCGGCGACCAATGAGCGCGAGCGCGCCGCGGCGCAGTACACCTTGGGACAACGTCGGACCCATGCGCGATGGCGGAATTGTTTCTTTCCAGGTGCTGTTGCACGTACCCGGCGAAGCAATAACCACCTGCGGGAAGGTCAGTCCGCTAGCCCTCGATGGCGTAGCCATGAGCCGCCATGTTGCCCCGCGTGGGGCTGTGGAACGCTGCGGTCCACCAGCCCCGGGAAGATCAGGCCGTGCTAGCGGCTGCCACCTGAGCCTTTTCGTGGTGGTCGAGGTATCCGCGCTGAATGCCAATGTGGTCGGCGACGTAGCTGGCGTCGTGCCATACACCCCAGATAAAGCTAGAGCCTCGTCGCGATTGCCAGGGCAGTCCCAGAAAGTAGATTCCGGGCTCGGTCGAGACGCCGCGCTGCTGCTTGGGCTTTCCGTTGTCGTCGAAGGCATCCACCTGCAGCCAGCTGTAGTCGACAGCAAAACCGGTGGCCCAGAGAATAGTGGTTACCCCAGCAGAGGCAAGGTCGAGCGCAAGGAGCGGATTACCCACCAGTTGGGGATCCGGTCCGAGAACACGGGCCTCCGGCTCCTCGGGAAGGTCGAGCCCGTTTCGCGCGATGTATGCATCGGCTTCGTCCAGAAGCGAGAGGTAGTTGGCGTCTCCGTTAGCGATGTTTTTGCTCAGATCTGCGGCGAAATGCATGGTCCCGTTGTCGAACGATGTGGTACGCCCGACGAGATTGATGCCGCTATCGGCGAGAGCGCGAAAGTCGACGGTGTGGCCACCGTTCGCTCCGCTGACTGCGATCGTCACATGCTCGGCTCCAAGCGGGGGAGCGGAAGCGTCCCACTTGCCCAGCACACCGAGCCACCAAACAAAGTCGTGTCCGCGATAGCGGCGCGGTGGTCGGTCATGAGGGCCGACAGAGAGATATACCTGGCGTCCTGAGCGTTGGATCTCGGCGGCAATCTGCACCCCAGACGAGCCAGCTCCCACAACCAGGACGCCGCCTTGCGGCAGTTGCTGTGGGTTGCGATAGGAACTCGAGTGCATCTGCATGAGACCCGCGCTATCGGGAATGACGGCGGGTATCACGGGACGTTGGAATGGTCCCGTGGCGGCGACCACGTAGCGGGCTTGAATTATCCCGTCCGTTGTCTCGACTCGGAATCCTGCTCCTCCAGCATTCCTTCGCACGGACGTCACATCAACGCCGCACTTTATTGGTGCGTCGAACTTCTCGGCATAGGCGACGAAGTAGTCGGCGACCTGTTCCTTTGTCGCGAAGGCGCCGGGATCAAGGTCAGGGAACTCCATTCCGGGGAAGCGGTCGTGCCACACGGGTCCGTTTGCGACCAATGAATCCCAACGTTCGGAACGCCACCGCTCGGCGATGCGGCTACGCTCCACAACGAGGTGAGGCACCCCGCGTTCGCTGAGGTGTTGACTCATTGCAACTCCGGCCTGCCCTGCACCCACGACGAGCACCTCGATCTCATGGCTTGACATGCCGACCTCCTTCTATTCCAGGCAAACTGCCGTGATGAGACTCGACAGTCCGCCCATTGTGTCCAGGCGAAAGAGAATCTGCATAGCGAATAAAAGTGCTGAATGGAATCAAACTTTCATATGTGAGCGCTTTGTTTCAGTCTCATTAATTTCGCAACCGTTATAGCCGCTGAAAGTGCGGGGAATCCCCTTGGATGTTGCAGACGCATCATAAAATTCGAACTCGAGCAACGAAAGTTGGCACGAAGGGTAGGGGCTATTCGGCGCGCAATCGGCATCGGATTTACCTGAGAAATACGTAACCCTAACGAGGTAAATTCGAGCTACTGCGCGTAACGGCGTTATGCGGCTATTTCTGCGCGCGCCATCGTCGGCTGCACTGCCAATCGACATTGGTTTGCGAATACCCGCGCACGCCGGCTAATGGCTACGTCGGCGCTTGCAAGGACGATGTCGAGCCCCGGCACGTCGTCTGTTACCCGCAATGTGCGAAGCATGCGTCCGTCATATGTGTAATCCATGGCCGGCTTTTGGTGAAGGAGGGTGAACCCATGATTGCGGGCCACCATCGCCCGTACGGCCTCGAAGCTGGCGAAACGGTGACCCACCGTTGGAGTGAGGCCATGGTCCAGGAACGTGTTGAGGAAGTAGTCGCGACTGATCGGCATATCCAAAAGGACCATCGGTTCGTCGACAAGCTCGGCGAGGCTCACCTCAGAGCGCGACGCTAGCGGATGGGAAACGGCGACCGCCGCATACAGAGGCACTGTGGCAAGGCGCTCGGTGTGCAGGCTGGGGTCAAGGCCAAGGTCGTAAGTCAGCGCTACCTCAATCGCACGGTTCATGACCGCCTCGTTTATCCCATCAGCGCTGAGGTCTCGGATGCGCAGCTGTAGGTCTGGATAATCCTCCGCCGTGCTCTGGAGAATTTCTGGAAGGTAGAACGGTGCGAGCGTCGAGTAGCACGCAACTTCGAGGTGTCCCGAGATTGTCTCTGGGCGGAGCGCGTCGACTGCGTCTTCGACAGAGGCAAGGATGCCCCGAGCTCGGACGAGAAGCTCAGACCCACTGGACGTCAACAGCAAGCCCTTCGCTCGCCGCCGGATGAACAACTGAGTCCCCAGGCTCTCCTCAAGATTGCCAATTGATGTCGAAATTGCAGACTGTGCGACAAACAGCGACGCGGCGGCGAGGGTCATGCTGCCGTGTTCGGCGGCCGTGACGAAGTAGGAGAGTTGGGTTAGCGACAAGTCTCGTGCTACAGAGGGGCGCATTCTCGGCCAATCGTCATAGGCGGGCTAGATGCTGCCAAGTATGTAGGGCCAATGTTACAAATGCATTTCTGCGACATTGCCCAGCTGTTGCATCTGCAAATTGGATGCCAATCGGCGTTCGTCGCTATTTGCTTCAAGGTCCGGACTGCCCGAAAACTAATAGTGGCGGCATCCGGCTGTCGGAAAGAAGGCCACGATGACAACTCACACCCGTATCCGCCCGTTTAATACCAAAGTCACGTATCCCGAGCAGAACCTCGACAATGATCTTTGCCAAGCGGTTGTCGCCGGTGGGGTCGTCTACCTCCGTGGGCAGATTGCTCAGGACCTCGATACTCGCGAAAGCGTAGGTATCGGTGACATCGAGGTTCAGGCCGAGAAAGCGATGGCGAATATTGAGATGCTGCTGCGCGAATCTGGCGGGTCCCTCGAGCACATCGTCAAAGTCGTCGTTTATCTCACTGACATTCGATACCGGGAACCCGTCTACACCGTGATGGGACGGTGGCTGAAGGGTGTGTACCCCGTCTCCACCGGACTCGTAGTCTCCGCCCTCGCGCGGCCCGAGTGGCTCGTCGAGATCGACGCAACCGCTGTGCTTACCGAATCAAGCAGCATATGACGTTCTCGTTGGCGGCCCGTGATCCGGCTACCGGTGCCTTCGGTATGGTCATCAGCTCTTCAAGTCCGGCCGTTGCGTCACGGTGCGTGAACCTGCGCGCCTCCGTTGGTGTCGCCGCTTCGCAGAACGTGACCAACCCTGCTCTCGGCCCATTCATGCTCGACAAACTCGCGGCCGGTGCCAGTGCTGACGGCGCGATCGCCGCGGCGGTCGCACTCGACGAGTACAGCGACTTTCGCCAACTGACTATCGTCGACGCGGAAGGGCGGGTCGGCACCCACACCGGCAGCCGTGCCCTTGGCATATTCGGTGTGTCCGTAGGTGATCAGGCAGTCGCAGCCGGCAACATGCTTTTCGGCCTGAACGTGCTTGATGCGATGGTCTCAGGCTATGCCGAGAGTGCCGCAGAAACTTTCGAGGAGCGACTGCTCGCTGGCTTCCTCTCGGCGGTCGAGGCGGGGGGAGAAGCGGGGCCGGTGCGCTCCGCTGGACTGAGCGTCGTTGAGGACGTCACCTGGCGCGTCACCGATCTTCGCGTCGACGATTCGGATGATCCGGCAGCAGAGCTCGCGCGCTTGCTCTCGCTCTGGCTGCCTCAGAAGAAAGACTATCTGGGGCGGGCTCTGCGTCCAGGAGGCGCGCCCTCGTACGGCGTTCCAGGGGACGTGTAGTGCCAGCATCCACCGAGGTCAAAGCCCTGCTTCGCGCGCGAGTGGAGTATGCCGCAGCCGATATTCTCGCTATCAGCCATCGTCTTCATGCCGACCCGGAAATTGGCTGGCAGGAGGCACGTTCGGCGGAATTATTAGCCAGTTATCTTGAATCGCTCGGCTTCGCCGTCGAACGAGGAACGGCGGGTCTGCCGACAGCATTCAGTGCAAGCTTCGGCTCGGGTCCGCGAGTCGTTGGACTTGTCGCGGAGTACGACGCGCTCGCGGGCATCGGCCACGCCTGCGGTCACAACATCATTGCGGCAGCAGCGATGGGTGCTGCTGCGGCTCTCGCACCGCTCCTCGACGAGCTGGGCATAACTCTCCGTGTAGTTGGTACGCCTGCCGAGGAAGGCGGAGGGGGGAAGGTCTACATGCTCGACGCGGGTGTGTTTGACGATCTCGAGTTCGTCATGATGATCCACCCCGGCCCCGCTGACTCTGTGATGGCTCGGCCGCGCGCTGTCGCCCACTTCGACGTCGAGTATCGGGGACGGGCCTCCCACGCGGGCGCCTACCCGCACCTCGGCCGTAACGCGGCTGACGCGTTCACGATCGCTCAAATGGCTATCGGCCTGCTCCGCCAGCAACTGCCCGACAGCGCGCGTGTGCA
This sequence comes from Glaciihabitans sp., assembly GCA_036008825.1. Lineage (GTDB taxonomy): Bacteria > Actinomycetota > Actinomycetes > Actinomycetales > Microbacteriaceae > Glaciihabitans. The sequence continues at coordinate 3,201 of DASYMY010000628.1, read as the reverse complement.
CGGAATCGTCACTGAGGCGGGGACGGCTCCCAACGCAATCCCCGAGACTGCGCGAGGGAGCTGGTATGTGCGAGCAGACTCGCTTGAGCAACTGGAGGACATCTACTCTCGCGTGTCCGACTGCTTCGCAGCAGGAGCGCTCGCTTCGGGCTGCGACTGGGAAATCTGCGAGACTAGTCCGCGCTACGCCGAGTTTCGCAACGACGTACCGCTTGCGGCTCTGTTTACTGCCAATGCGACCGCGCTCGGCCGGGACATGGATCCTGAGGAACTTCTTCCCGGTGGCATGAACACTGCGTCAACTGACCTGGGTAACGTGTCTCAGCGTATCCGCGCAATCCACCCGTACCTTGGGATCGAATCCCTGCCCGTGGTGAATCACCAGGCGGAGTTTGCCGCTGCGAGCGTGACAGCTGCCGCCGATCGAGCGGTTCTCGACGGAGCTATATTGCTCGCGCAGACGGCGGTGGACGCAGTCTCCGCGTCCTAGTTCGTAGTCGATACCGTCAACTCTTACGCTGCGCCTCGCCTAGAAATTAGTGAGGCGCAGCGTTGGTGTAACGGTAGGTGATCGGGCCACAACGTTTCCCGAAACCCGTTAGTGCGGCATCCGCTATGACCGAATGCCGAGTTCATCGTTCGCTTAAACGATGAACTCTTTCCGATAGGCGACGCGGCGCACACGCTGTCTGGCGGGATCGGGAACGGGTGACGCCATAAGTAGCTGTTTGGTGTACGCCTCGGACGGTGATTCCGTGACCTGGGCGACGTCGCCGGATTCGACAACGCGACCGCGGAATAACACGGTGACAGTGTGGGAGATTGCGCGAATGACCCCCAGATCGTGCGAGGTAAACAAGTATGACACTCCGGTGTCGGCCTGGATTTCGATCAGCAACTCCAGGATCCGCGCCTGGGTGGACAGATCGAGGGCACTTACAACCTCATCACAGACGATCAGTTTTGGCTTCATGATCAGTGCACGCGCGATCGCAATTCGTTGACGCTGCCCGCCGCTGAACTCGCTCGGATAACGCTGAAGTGTGTCTGCCGGGAGCTGAACACGATCGAGCAGATCCTTGAGTGCCGACTGAGCCTCCCCCCGATCGCCCCCGGCGCTGAGCACGGGTTCTAAGATGATGTCGCGAATGCGCATGGCGGGATTGAGCGAGCCGTAGGGGTCCTGGAACACGACCTGGAGATCTTTGGCGAGCCGCCGACGTTGCTGCATCGACGCGTGGGTGATGTCTTGACCGCCGAAATGAACCGTTCCCTCGGCGATGGGAGATAGTCCCAAAATCGCGCGTCCAAGCGTCGACTTGCCCGAACCGGACTCACCAACCAGGCCGACGGTCTCGCCAGGACGAATGTCGAGAGATACATTCTCAAGGACACGTTTCGGTGGGGAAAAGGGCCGCCGAGACGGGTAGTCCACAGCGACGTTGCGAGCTTGGAGAATGAGGGGCGATGGTTCGGTGAGGGTGACGGCGTTCATACGCTGGCTCCATTGTTGTACGTACGCGGGGTCGCGTTCTCAAGGGTCGAATTCAGGAGCAGCTGGGTGTACTCGTGTTGTGGGCGAGTGAAGATATCGTCCACCGTGCCTGTCTCGATAATCCGGCCGCTCTTCATAACCGCGACTCGATCGCAGATATCTGCCACCACGCCGAAGTTGTGGGTAACGATAAGTATCGCCATGGAACGTTCGCGCTGAAGGTCGCGAAGCAGTTCGAGAATCTCCGCCTGGACAGTGACGTCGAGAGCGGTGGTCGGCTCGTCGGCGATGAGCAGCTCTGGCTCCGAGGAGATGGCTCCGGCAATCAGGACTCGCTGGGCCATTCCTCCCGAGATTTGGTGGGGGTACAGACCATAGACCATTTCAGGGTCTCGGATACCGACGCGCGCTAGCAGCTCTACAGCGCGGCCGCGAGCCTCATAGCGGGACATTCCGGAGATCTTGTGAAGCGGGCGCGCAAGTTGCGCACCGATCGTGTAGAGCGGATCAAGATTGCTCATGGGCTCTTGTGGAACGTAGGCGATACTACGTCCGCGGAGTTCGTCGTGCCATTTGGTGTCGATTGTGCGGCCGTGGAACGTCATCGACCCAGCGAGGATATGGGCTTGAGGCGGAAGCAGGCCGAGGACGGAAAGGATCGTCTGGCTCTTTCCTGACCCTGACTCGCCGACTAGTCCCAGCACCTCGCCAGGCAGCACGTCGAGTGAGACGTCTGAGACAACAACACTCATTGTGCCGTCGAAGGTGGGATATCCGACCTGCAAGTTGCGGAGACTAACTAGAGCATTACCCGATGTCGACTCGGCGGATACGGATACCGACGCCGTCTGAGTCGTAGCGGGAATCGACGTGCGGGCACTTCGCGCGGGTCGCGCTTTCTTTGAAACGCTGTTTCCAGGAACTAGCGCGTCTCGGACGGCGTTACCGATGAGCGCAACGGACGCGATGGTGATGGTAAGGATAAGACCTGGCCAAACGACGTTGAGCGGGGCGCGGTATATGGAATTGAAGGAGTCCTGCACCATGCCGCCCCAGGTGACAGAGTTGACGGATCCGAGACCGAGGAATTCCAGGCTTGCCTGGATCCCGATTCCCGTAGCCGCAATATCGGCGAGCATAACGATGATTGGACCACGAATGACGGACAGCACGTGGCGGAATACGATTCGCACGTTTCCAAGTCCCGCGACTCGCGCGGCCTCGACGAACGGCTCGTTTTTGACTTCGATTGCCATGGTGCGCACGAGCCTGTAGAGGAAAGGTGAAATCAAGAGGCCGAAGACCATCATCGAGATGGTCACGTCCGGTCCGATAGCGGCGTACAGGGCTATCAGAACAATCACACTAGGGATAGCGAGGAGTGCGTCGGACACCCAGCTAAGGGCGATGTCGGTGAATCGACCGAGGTAGGCGGCGAGAAGCCCTGTGACGATTCCAACAACCGCAGTGACAACGACGACAATTGCCGCGCCGTAGAGAGTACTGCGCCCACCCCAGATCAAGCGGCTAAGCATGTCGCGACCCGCGCTGTCTCCGCCCAATGGGTAAGTACCGTTCGGTCCGGAGTTGATCTGGTCGAGCATCGGTATGGTCGGGTCGAGCGGTGCGATCAGCGGCGCGAACACACTCATGACAATGATGAGAAGGAGAATGACGCTGGAGACGATGCCCAACGGATTGCGCAG
>DASYMY010000627.1:0-1799 GCA_036008825.1 Glaciihabitans sp. | reverse complement strand
GTCGTTCGTCCAGCAGGGCGCTCCACCTTGGCGCCCTGACCCTGCCGCGCTCCCCGAATGGCGGGACGACGGCGACGGGATGGCACGAATCGCTGGGCGTGCATAAAGCGATGCGGCCCCCAGGGCTCCGTCGCTGCCAACCCTGCGGCCAGTCACCCACGAAAGCGGGATTCTGACGGCAACGCTGACGGCAACGGGGGCGTCCACAGACGCCCCCGCACCCAAATTTCGCTACCCAGCGTTACGTGGCGTACGGATGCGGTACGACGCGATTCCACGGGTCATGAGCCATCAGCCCATGTTTGTTGGCTACCTTCAATGGGGTACGTCAATTCCGCGAAGCCGTCGTACTCCACGAAATCCGAGCAGCTCAAGGTCACCGCGTCGCCCACTACGTATGCACCACACGCAAAACGCGTGCCGGGGGCTCCGCTGTAGAGGAGATCCATATCTGGAACAGCATCGGTGATGCTGCAAAGAATCGCTGGCTCTTGACCCGAATACATGATCATCAGGTAATCATGGCGACCCCAGGGTGTACGACGGCATCTCTTGAGAAATTCCGCGTCCGGCTCCTCGGGAAGTTCCAGAGAGTGATGATTCACCAACCTCCAGTCGACATGACTGCCAGCCCACGGCAGTGTGTTCAGATACGCCTCAAGTTCGGACGAAAAGCCCTGGTCAAGGACGCGGTGCGGGTGCCTCGCCAGCCAGTCAGCCACATGCGGTCGTTCGATGTTCATCAAGCCCTCCTCTCCGCTCAACGATTACGTGTGTGGAAGGTTCTGCATGATCGCCCAGTAATCTTGATCAGTGCCCCCACGGATGACATTCGCTCCACTTTTCCAGCCGTCACTACGCTTAGGGCTGTTCTTAACCCACCAGTTGACATGAAAGCCCTTCTCCGCGTTCTTGGGATCGAAATCGATTCGCCAGCCCCGCATTCCATCTGGGCTTTGCATGCCCGTGACACGCCCCTTCCAGGGGCCGAGTTCTTGAACGAATGGCACCGCATCGTCACCCAGACCCGCACTTTTACGTGCAGCGGAACGAGCAGCGCTATAACCATCAAAGGGCTGACAATTTCGCCACAGTTGGCATTGTGAACCAGTACCGGAGTGTCACCGGCGAGGACATAGTACGTGTGAACGCGCTCGATCGTGAGGTTGTAGGTGCGAAGTTTGGCAGTGAAGCGAGTGGTTGAAGTCAGCAGTGCCCGGCCGTTGCCCGGAGTGCTGAGCTCCTCCCCCGCGTGCAACTGCTCGACGTCGGTCCACTCGCGGGTACTCGCGTTGTAAAACGGATGATGCGCGGTCGTCCGGACGACCTTCGTCCCTTCCGGAGTGGAGACCGTCAGGTCCACGTACTCCTTGTCCGCGTCCGTGACGTGGAGGGCGGTCACGACATGTCCTTCGACTACCGCGCTCTCGGGTTCGCTGGCCGCGACCTCGTCACCGACCTCGACCTCGTCGATGGGCTTGGTCGAGCCATCAGCCATCAGCACCGGCGTGTCACCGGTGAAACTGTTCGCACACACGCCCCGACGGGCAGCCCCCGCACGAATCCGAGACGCAACCACACCAGCCCCGATCGCGCCACCCGCCGCCTGCGCCAGGAACTCGTTCCCCAACTCTTCCCAGGTCGCCCCCTTCGAGCATTCAGCAAAGTTGTCAACGCAATAGTTCGCGGCGATGTCCTTCGCGCCCCTGACATCACTAGGATGTTCGCTCAGGCAAATCCATGCGAGCTGACAACCCGTACGCCCATAACACGCGTATTCGCCGCCACCCATGGAATTA
>DASYMY010000626.1:0-2282 GCA_036008825.1 Glaciihabitans sp. | reverse complement strand
CGCGGAGCGGGCGATTACCTCGCTGATGGAAGCATCCGCCAAAATTCGACCCCGCCCCAACACGATGAGATGGTCAGCAGTCTGCGCCATCTCGGTCATCAGGTGTGAGGATAGCAGCACCGTTCGGCCCTCAGCGGCGAGCCCCCGCATCAGCTCGCGCACCCAACGCACCCCTTCAGGGTCGAGACCGTTGACGGGTTCATCCAAAATGATGGTGGCCGGGTCGCCGAGCAGTGCACCGGCGATTCCGAGGCGTTGACCCATACCGAGGGAGAACCCCTTCACGCGTTTGCCCGCGACGGAATCAAGACCAGCAAGTCCAATAACTTCGCGCACACGGGCAGCCCCGATACCGTGGCTTGCCGCCATGCCCAGCAGATGTTTGTACGCGGTGCGCCCCGGGTGAACAGCTTTTGCGTCCAGCAGCACACCCACCTCACGCAGCGGCGCGCGGTGCTCACCATAGGGCTTGCCGTTGACGGTAGCCGTGCCGGCGGTGGGACGGTCGAGCCCCACAATCATCCGCATGGTGGTCGATTTTCCTGCACCGTTTGGCCCCAGAAATCCGGTCACCCGCCCCGGAGTCACGGCGAAGCTGAGGGAGTCCACTGCGACCCGACTTCCATAGCGTTTGGTCAGATTTTGTGCGTTTATCATCAATCGTCCTATCGTCTGGGTTACGACGTTATTGATGTGCAACTGGCCTGACGACAGCCTCCGGTACCGTCCCTTAGCCGCGTATGGCACCCAGGTATGACATCCCGATCAAGGGGTTAACGCTGGTACCAGGACAACCCCGCACTCCCTGAGTCAGGCTGGACGTAGTGAACTGGTAGAACTACAAGTTAGGACACATTTATGGACTACACCCGTCTCGGCACCTCAGGCCTTAGGATCAGCCGCATCGCGCTCGGCTGCATGAGCTTCGGCGACACCTCATCCGGATTCAACGAATGGGCCCTCGACGAAGAGGCCGCCGCCCCGTTCTTCCGCCAAGCCATCGAGCTGGGCATCACCTTCTGGGACACCGCTAACGTCTACTCCGCCGGCACCTCCGAAGAAATTGTTGGCTCCGCCATCAACGAATACTCGAGCCGCGAACAGATTGTGCTGGCCACCAAGGTCTTCTTCCCGATGCACACCGGACCCGGCGGTAGCGGACTCTCTCGCAAAGCCATTTTCGAACAAGCGGATGCCTCCCTCCGCCGGCTCGATACCGACTACGTCGACCTGCTGCAGATCCACCGCTTTGATCCGGAGACCCCGGTCGAAGAAACCATGGAAGCGCTGCACGACGTGGTGAAGTCAGGCAAAGCCCGCTACATCGGGGCATCCGCCATGTCTGCGTGGCAGTTCGCCAAGATGCAGCAGGTTGCTGAGCGAAACGGCTGGACCAAGTTCGTCTCGATGCAAGACCAGTACAGCCTGCTCTACCGCGAAGAAGAACGTGAAATGTTTGGGCTACTTGCTGATCAGGGCGTGGGCAGTATTCCGTATAGCCCTTTGGCTAAGGGTCGTGTTGCGCGTCCGGCTGGGGAGCTGACAAAGCGCTCCAGCAACGACCCGGTGGGCAGCGCGCACTTCGCGAACGCGGATGCCGACAAGCCCGTTATTGATGCGGTCGAGCAGATCGCGAACGCCCGGCAGCTGCCGATGGCGCAGATCGCGCTGGCGTGGGTGTTGCGAAACCCCGTAGTGAGCGCACCGATTGTTGGGGCGACCAAAGAGCATCACCTGGCCGACGCTGCGGCGGCCGTGAGCCTCACCCTCACCGCGGACGAGGTTGATTTGCTCGAGCGAAACTACACACCGCGACTGCCCGTCGGCTACTAAACCAAGGCGCTAGCGCAGAGGAGCCGTTGTTGCGCGCGGTACCAAACCGGTCGGAAGGCGGATGTTTGTCTGCGCGAGCGGCTCACCATTCAGCAGGGTGATCAGCATGCCGGCGGCCGCCGCACCCAGCTTTTTCATGGGCTGACGGATGGTGGTCAACGACGGGGTCATCTGGGAGGCTTCCGGAATATCGTCGAACCCAATCACCGATAGATCCCCCGGCACCTCTAGCCCCAGCTCGGCTGCCACCTGAATGGTGGCGATAGCTGACAGGTCGTTCGCGGCGAAGATCGCGGTGGGGCGTTGTGGCAATGACAGCAGGGCGGCGGCCGGAGCCTTCGCGGTTTCACGTTTATACAAACCGACTCGCACCAGGTCGGGGTTGAAGGGAATGTGCGCTTCGGACAAGGCCTGGCGGTAACCGGCTTCACGCAGACTTGCCGAACGCA
>DASYMY010000625.1:0-2997 GCA_036008825.1 Glaciihabitans sp. | reverse complement strand
CACCTCCCGCGATTGGGGTATGCCGCTCACCTCAGGCACGTCAATTCTTATCCCGATCCCCGCGCGCTCGCCGGAGAAGACCCTGCAGGCACAGGAGCTGGACTCCCTGCGCATCACCATCGCCGAAACCTTCACGGCCGTCACCTCACAGAAGTACGCCGCCGTCTCATGCGAACGCGTCGATGAGACATCCGCCGTCTACGTATTTGTTCCGGTAGAAGACCTATGAACACAGCGGATGACTCCACGCTCAACACCTCGCTGAATTCGCCCGAGGAACGGTACGCGGCGCGACTGGAGAAGCACTCGTCGGCGTCGGTGTTGCGGGCCCGTGTAGTGGCGAGCGAGAAGCGCAACCTTGCTGACACTTTTGAGCATTTGGGGGAGGACGACGCACTCGTTCGGGCTCCCGCGAAGATTGTGGCGGCGCGGCGCCGGTACGTCCTGGGTGCTGGCAAAAGTTTTGGGTACGCCGCCCTGTTCGCCTGGGACCTCTCGGAGGGGCTCGCTCAGGTGCTGCTGATTGATGAGACGGCCGTGCGCTCAATTGAGGTGCTCAGTGATGTGCGGCCCACCGACATTTTGATTGTGTTCTCCTTCCGCCGGTATCAACGCCGCAGTGTCGTGGTCGCCCAGCAGTTCGCCGAGGCCGGCGGCACGGTTGTGGTGATCACGGATTCCCCGACGTCCCCTGCTGCCGCGTTTGCCACCGAGGTGGTCACGGTGCCCACCGCGAGTGCCTCGCACGCCGACTCCCCGACGGCGGTTGCCGCTGTGATCCACTTGCTCAGTACGCTGTCGATAGCGCGGGCAAAAGGGGCCAGGCGCAGGTTCGCCGAACGGGAGCAACTCGGCAAGATTTTGAACACCTACGTCGAATGATCGAAAGCCACGCGCAAGGAGAACCATGAGAATTGTAGGGGCATCCCTCTTCGTCACCCGCCTGCCGCTTGTGCACGGGTTCGAGACAAGTTCGCACCGCAAAACCCACCTCGACCACATCCTGGTGCGAGTCACTGACGAGTCTGGCGCCGAAGGGTGGGGGGAAATTGCGTCCCCCTCTGACCCGTTCTACTCCTCAGAAACGGTTGACACCGCGCTGCTGGTCGCCGAGCGCTACATTGTGCCCGCCGTCCTCGACCGCTTGTGGGACACCCCGGCCGAGTTGGCACTGAGTTGGGCACGAATCCGCGGTCACGAGTTCGCCAAAGCCGGTTTTGACATGGCCGCCTGGGCGCTGTTCTCGGGGATGCAGGGTCAGCCTCTGGGGCGAGCGCTCGGAGGGGAACGCAGCGAAGTTGCCGCCGGCGTCTCGCTCGGCATTGAGGCCTCCATCGACGCGCTGCTTACCGAAGTAACCAAACACGTCGACGCCGGCTACCGACGGGTGAAACTCAAAATCAAACCGGGCTGGGATATTGACCCGGTCCGCGAAGTGCGTGCCGCTTTTCCCAACCAGGATGTGCACGTTGATGCCAACGGAATCTACGCCGATTCCGACGAGTCCACCCACATCATGCGCGAGCTCGACAGGTATGGGCTCAGCATGATTGAGCAGCCATACGCACCGCGTAACTTTGTTGCACACGCCAACCTGCAGAAGGTACTTGCCACCCCCGTGTGTCTCGACGAATCGGTCGTGGACCTCGAGGACATCGGCACCATGGTCGCCCTCGGTGCCGGTCGTATCCTCAACATCAAAGTGTCTCGAATGGGCGGGTTGACCGTCGCCAAAGCCGCCCACGATCTCGCCGCTGATGCCGGCATTCCGGTGTGGTGTGGGGGAATGCACGAGTTCGGAATTGGTCGCGCGGCCAACGTCGCTCTGTCGTCCCTGCCCAACTTCTCCTACCCTTCCGATGTGTCGGCCTCTGAGAAGTATTACGCCGAGGATGTTATTAGCCCACCGGTCACGGCCGCAGACGGCATGGTGAGCGTCCCCACCGGAAGTGGCCTCGGCTACGACGTTCTTCCCGACCGCATTATTACCAACGCCATCAGCCAGAAGCACTACGGAGAGAACCGATGACTACAGCAATTCCCCTCGACGCCACGGAGCTTGGTGCAGACACCCGAGTGCTGTTCCTCCTCGCCGACCCCGCAGCAACCTACGCTGACAATGCGGCGCTTCAGGCTGCCCTGACGCAGGTCGCGGTGAACGACCCCCATGTGTCGGTGCTGGACCTCGGAGTCACCCGCGGTGACGGCATCTTCGAAACCCTCGACGCCGTCGACGGTAGCCCCCAATCGTTGGAGCCGCACCTGGCGCGGCTCGCGCACTCCGCCGAACTGCTCGATTTGCCCACCCCCTCCCTCGAGCTCTACCGGACGGCCGTGCACCGCGCGATCAAAGCCTCACCGCACTCGCATATCTCGGTGAAACTGGTGATGACTCGGGGTATCGAGGGCAGTGACCTCTGCACCGGGTGGGTCTTTGCGGAGGAGGTGCCCGACTTCAGCGAAGCCCGCGTCAACGGGGTGTCGGTTGTCACCCTCGACCGTGGTTACAAGCACGACGTTGCCAAAACCTCCCCCTGGCTGCTGCAGGGCGCCAAAACCTTGTCTTACGCGGTCAACAAGTCCGCGTTCCGTGAGGCCGCCCGCCGTGGTGCCGACGACGTGATCTTCCTCAGCAGCGACGGCTTTGTGCTGGAGGGCCCCACGGCAACCGTCATCCTGCAGTTCGGCACCCACTTTGTGACTCCGTCCACCGACCAGGGGATCCTCGCCGGCACCGCGCAGGCGGCGTTCTTCGACTGGTGTGACGCGCGCGGCTACAGCCGTGAGTACCGGGAGGTGACCCCCGATGAACTGGTTACCGCCGACACCATCTGGTTGGCTTCGAGCGTGCGACAGATTGTTCCCGTGCGCGAGCTCGACGGTGTGCCGCGCGCCTTTGACGCCGCGGTGACCGCTGACGCGCTCGAGTACCTGATGGCTCGTCGCAGCTAACGGTACCGCTGCGGCAGCGGGGGCACAGCCGCGACCACTGGCGCC
>DASYMY010000624.1:0-1597 GCA_036008825.1 Glaciihabitans sp. | reverse complement strand
ACCGTGTACGCCGGGCTGGTGTAGTCCCCGGGGAGGAAGACGCTGTCATTGACATCGGCCAGCACCTTCAGCGAGCCGTCTGCCTCCCCAATTGAGGCAAGGGCGACGCTGAATTCTACGGTCGAGCCGTCCAGGCTGCGGGCGAAGGTTATGGGCGCGCCTGCGACTGCCGTTTGTCCGGCCGCACCCGTAAAGAGCGAAGGTGTACCCGAGGCATCGAAATTGATGTTGAACTCAGCGCCCCCGGCTGTGCCGAAAATTTGGTAACCGGTGGCCGCGTTCAGGTCAGTATTGAGCCAGAACGTGGTGGCGGCGCCTACAGTACCAAGATCCGAGTGCAATGCGAAAGAAAGGAACTGACCTTCGATGCGGGCGTATACCTGAAACCCTGGAACGTAGCTAGACGGATAGCCTAGACGGTCAAGAGACGACCATTCATCAATGATGCCATCAACGATCAGTGGAGTTCGATTGGCCGACGCAATTGTTGCTGACATAACCCCTCCGTTTTTGGCAGGAAGATTTCCGGTGGCAACAAACCGGCTCGAATAAATAGCCGGGCGGAGCGGTTGTGGTGGGGTTTTATTGTTGGCCTTTGTAAGACGTACCGTGGGCGAAATTGATCCGAATTCTCTACTCATCGGTGATTGAGTAGCGGAAATGTTATACGCCGTTGCTTACGCCAACATCTGTTTTGCTCAACCAGGTTCCCGGCTGGCAAAATATTCGTAGTACCGAGATGTGTGCTGCGTTACCGGCAACCTGCGCTTGATTTGTTGTGGCTCAGCGCAACTTTTTGTCGGAACGGCAGGTATTCAGTCCTGTCGCACTGCGCTGCCGGCGAGTGCTCCCGGTTCTCCGCTGCAACGCAGCTACGCCTTAAGAGCCGATCCGCAAAGAAGTTGAATCTCCTGAATCGGTTGTGATTCTCTGTCCCTGTGATCGGTTCGCGAGGGCGGCAGGATGACGTGGACGGCGGAGCATCGGCGAGCGGCGGACCGGCGTGGTCTGCGCTACCCGTCCGATTTGACGCAGGGTGAGTGGGCGGTGGTGGCGCCATTGATCCGCGGCGCCAGGCGCGGCGGCCGGCCGCGAACCGTCAACGTGCGCGAAGTGCTCAACGCCATCTTCTCCGTGCTCTCGACTGGCTGCCAGTGGCAGGCCCTGCCCAAGGACCTTCCACCCAAGAGCACGGTGTGGGGCTACTTCTCCCCGCTGGGAGTGGGAGGGCACGCTCGAGCGCCTCCACCACGCGCTCTACGTGGCGGTGCGCGAGCAGTCCGGCCGCGCGGCCAGCCCGACCACCGCGATCATCGACAGCCAGACGTCGAAGGGCACGCAAAAGGGGGCTGGACACTCCACCCATCGGGCTACGACGCGGGCAAGAAAACCCTCGGCCGTAAGCGCCACATACTGACCGACACGCTCGGCCTGCTGCTCGCCGTGGTGGTGCATCGGCCGACGTGCAGGATCGCGACGGCGCCGAGCCGTTGCTGCGCCAGGCGCGGCGGCTGTTCGCGTTTGTGGAGCGCATCATCGGCGACGCCGGCTATCAGGGGCCGAAGATGGCGGCCGCGGTGGCCCGCACTGGCAGTTG
>DASYMY010000623.1:0-5985 GCA_036008825.1 Glaciihabitans sp. | reverse complement strand
ACTACCGCCAGTTCACCAAGTCGCCGCAGGTGGCCGGCATGGATCCCAATAGCCCGGTGACCGAATCCTTGTGTGTTGTTGCGATCACCAGCCCCGACATTCTTGTAGTGAACGACGCCAGTCAAGATGAACGATTCGCTGACCGCGCCCCAGTCGCCGGTGAGCGTCATATCCGCTTTTACGCGGGCCGACCGCTCAGCCTCGATAACACCTCGCGCGTGGGCACCCTATGTCTGGTCGACACCAAACCCCGTGAAATGGATGCCGCGGAGCAGCGGCTCCTGGACGAAATGGGTTCATGGGTGGAGCGGGAACTGCGCGATAGCGTCAACCCTGCCGACCCAGAAGAGGCGGCAGAACCCGTCAGTTCCTCTTCCGCAGCACCCATCCCCGTCGAAGTGCTTCCGAATTACGCGGTCGCGGGTGTCAGCCTTCCCTTGCGCCGGGTGGGCAGCGACTTCTGCATCTGGCGTGAGGCCAACGGCTCCCTCGACGTGACCGTTGCCGACGTGATGGGCAAAGGAAAAACGGCCGCGATGAGCGCTGCCATGGTGCGCAGTGCCTTTGTGGACTCCGACACCACCGTCGACGCTGCCGAAATTCTTGCCGACGTCAACCGGTTTGTGATGCATGCTCCGGGAGTGGCGGGCACGTTCGCCACCGTCCTGCATGCCCGAATTGATATGGAGACCGGCATTGTTGACTATGCCGACGCCGGCCATGGCCTGACCCTTGTCGTTCGTGCCGACAACGGGGTGGAGCGGCTTGACTCCTCGGGCTTCCCGCTAGGCCTGATTCCCACCAGCACCTGGCAGCTTCGGTCCACACTTCTCCAGCCCGGGGACACCCTGGTGTCTTTCACCGATGGGTTCCTCAAACTGTTCGACGGAACACTCGACTCCCTACCGGACGTGGTCACGCTGATACGCACCAGCTCGGGGCCGGACGACGTGGTGAAACGTGTCGTTGCGATGGCCCGCAAGGCGCGCGTGCACGACGATCTAATGATCCTTGCCGTCACTCGGACTGATTGACCTGCTCTACCAATTGCGTTCGGAGAAAACCGGCGTAACCGCCGGGGGTGCGCCCCACCTGCCGTCCGCTGGTCACCACTTCACATCGGTGCGTGGCCTGAACGTTGGCGCCTTGGCGTTTCAGCTCGGCAACTAAATCAGCGTCTTCGTGTTCGGGTTGATTCGGAAAACCCCCTGCGGCCAAATACACCTTGGCGGTCATCCCCAGGTTGGCTGCGTGCACGTGGCCGTTGGCTACCCCCGCGGGGTGGGTGTTCTTCCACACGATTATCTGGGCGGGGATGAGGTCCGTGAAGTCGGGGCGCACGGTGCCAATCATGACCTGCACACCGTGTTCGGCGAGGGCCAGCTGTTCGCTCACCCAATTCAGAGGCACCGCCGAATCTGCGTCGGTGTTTGCAATCCAGGTTGAGGTGGGGTCTGCTTCGAGTGAAGTGAGCGCAAGAGCGACCCCGTGAGCGCGGGCTGCGCCGACACTCTGCTCGTCGATTTCTGTGACCTGCACCCCGTCGAAGCCGCGAGCGATGGTAGCGGTGTTGTCGGTACACCCGTCGGCCACAACTACAACGCTGACCTGGAGGGTGTGGTGGCGCTGCGCCTCGGCAATTGCGGCCAGAACCGAGGTGAGACACTCGTTGATGAGGGCTTCTTCGTCCCGGGCGGGAATCACAATGGCCAGTGCGTGAATGCCGCTCACACCAGTCCCGTTCTGCTCGCCACCGAGCGGGAGTCGGGGGAGAACACCTCGAGGATAAAGTCTTCCTCCACGTGCACGGCGAGTCGGGCCAGACCCGAGTGCGAACGGAGTGCTTCGTGAACGGTGTCACCGGTAAGCGGGTAATCCTCGACCGGGTGCCGCCAATGGCAGGCCACCACGGTGCCTGATGCGCCGAGGCTCTCCACAATTCGATTGATCACGGTCGAGAGGGTGGCCTCATCAAAGTAGTACCCCACCTCGGAGAAGACTACGAGGTCGAATCGACGGTCTGGGTACCGTTGCCCCACATCACTGCGCTCGATGGTGACGTGCGCCTGACTGGCTAAACGGTCCCGTGCTCGCTCAACGGCGGCCTGCGAGATATCAACCGAGAGCAGCGAGGCGCTACGAGCGGCCAACTGTTCGGTAAGCACCCCAATGGAGCAGCCGATCTCGAACACCGATTCGTAGTGTTCAGCGGGCAGAGCCGCCAACGTCAAGGCCCGTTTACGGTTCTCATACCAGCGAGTTTCAAAACCCCAGGGGTCTGATCGGCGCGCATAGGTTGCATCAAAATACGCGCCAGGAAGCGAGGCGCTCTCCGCTGACTCCGGCTCAACCGCGGGAGTGTGCCCGAGGATAAAAGTTTCACTGCTGCGCCCAAAATGGCGCAAAAACTTGGGGTGCAGCACGGCCTCATCGCCGGGTTCTGCCGACCCAGCCGTAATCTGCGATTCGTAGGCCGCGATGGCCCGCCGTTTGGCCGCCACCGACTGGGGACGCAACTGCAGCGCCTGCATGTTCTCCCACGGCGTTGTCGCGTTCTCTGGAGTCGACCAATGCCACATCCAAATGGGGTATTCCACCAGGCGTAGGCCCGCAGCGGAAGAGACATCCGCACATATTTCGCCCAACACACGATGGTCACGGTGACCATCACCCCGCCAGGGAGCAACCAACGTTGTTGTGCCAGCCGATTGCTCAACCAGGGAGGTCAGGGCCTCCTGAATCGCATCACGCTGTTCACGCACCGCCCCATCGGGGAATCCCAAAAACGTGACTGAACTGCCGGGAGCCAAAATGTCGACAGCGGTGCGCGCCTCTTGTTCACGCCGTGCCACCAAAGCAGAAATCTCGTCAGGGGCGGATGCCTCGTGCGACGCGGCCCCATCCGTGACAATAACAACGGTGACGGGTATTCCGCGGAGGAAGCACTCCGCGATCAAGCCGCCAGCGCCCAGGGTTTCATCGTCGGGGTGCGCGGCAATCACCATCGCGCGGTCGGAGGTGTCGATGTCGAGTGCAGGAAGGGCGGCCAGGCGACCGTCGGCTGCCCATGCCTCTGCTGCCGTTCCGGGCAGGCTGGAGTCGAAGCTCACCATGGTGTTGTCTCCAGTTTCGTGACGGCCTCACCCAGTGATGCCTGGTCTCGTTCGGCGTGATGTTGACGAACGTACAGCGCTAAGTCGGCGACCCGTTTGCTGTACTCGGGGTCTTTGGCCAGCGGGGCAGGGCCTAGGGCGTGACCGACCCGGGTGGCTACCTCTTCGCAGACCCGTGCAACGGTGGCCCGAACTCGCTTGGCGAGCAGGCGACCGTCGGCGCCGGTGGCTTTGCCGGTGTCCACTAACTCGGCCGCTTCGGCGAGAGCTCGGCGGGCGGAGTGCAGTAGTTCGTCCACGGCGCCCAGATGCATAAGCAGCAGCCGGTCGGGGTTGGGTTTGTGGGCCGCGGCAGCCAGGGCGCGGCCTAGTCCAACCGCGCCGCCATACCAGCAGGCTGCGACTCCAATACCTCCCCACGAGAAACCGGGACGAGACAGATACCAGCCCTCATCCCCAACGGGGAAGGCTTCTGTGCCCGCAAAATGCACGGGACCGCTGGCAATCTCGCTCAGCCCGCGGGCGACCCACGGAGCGTCATCCACACTCACGGTGGGGGAGTTTAGGGCAAGCGCGAACAACCGTTTTGCACCGGTTTCTGTGGTGGCCGTGACCAGGGCGGCGTCGAGCTCGCTCGCCAGAGAACACCACGCTTTGGTACCGGTGAGATGCCACACCCCATCCTGCTGGTGAGCGGTCACCGGGGTGCCACCGCCTTCGGAGGCGAACACCCCCCAGGTGCACTCCTCTGATGCGGCGATGGCAGGCAGCGCGCCTTCGGGGGCTTGGTCGAGGATGGCGAGGGCGTCGAGGTGGGGTTCCACCGTGCGCGCCGTTCCCAGATCGTCGGCGGCGATACTCGCGAGCACTTCCCACAGCATGGCCGTGAACCCGTGCCCAGGAACAACCCCGGAGACACCCAACACGCGCGCCAGCTCGAGTGCGCCCTCCACCGTGCGCGGCATCACACCATCCAGCAGTGGGTGAGCGATAGCAGGAACGCCGTCGGGCAGGGGCGCCAAGGTAACGGCGGCGGGAGGAGAGGACGGGCTCGGCATTGGGTTGCGGTACCTCAAATGGTGGTCGGCTGTGTCGGAGGGGAGACATTTCAGTAGACCACACGCACGGCGCAAAGGGCGGGTCCCCTTGCGGCGATGCGTGCCCTGGCTGGGCAAGTGGGGCAGGCCGGGCTGGAGACATTCGCCGGTGAGGGCTCTATCGTGGAGCTAACACGACTGCCGCCTCGATTGCGCCAGCGACTGATGGTGCACGGTAGTCCTTACAGGGAGCACCGCAATGGACACCATGACTATGCAGATGATGGAAATGCACAACAAAAACATGCCCATGATGGACATGAGTATGGACATGACCATGATGCAGGAGTGCATCGAAGCCTGCTCCGCCTGCGAGCAGGCCTGCACCATGTGCGCCGACTCGATGATGGGTGAGGACATGTCAATGTGCCGCGCCATGTGTACGACAACGGCAGACATGGCGAACACCATGATGCGCAGCATGCTGCGTGCCGGCAGCATGCACCGCGAGTCGATGATGGCAATGCTGGGCGCGATGGTCGCAATGTCCAGCGCCTGTGCAGACGAGTGTACGAAGCACGCAGAAATGCGTGAAGAGTGCCGGATGTGCGCTGAGGTGTGCCGTCAAGCGGCCATGGCATGCCAGAAGATGATGGATTCCATGTCGATGGCGTAACTTACGCGATCGCTACCAGCACGTTGATCCGCTCGGAGCCAATCGCTAACGCGTGATACAGACTGTGAAGCGCTACCGGCGAACCCGGCAGAAGTGCGTCACTGAGGTCACGGTGATGCCACACCCAGACAAGTTCGTCTGAGTCGAGCGGTGCAATGCTGACCCAGCCGTCGGCTGCGGCGGAGCGCACAATTCCGTCGCGCCACTTACTGGGCGTCGCTGCGGTCACGCGTGCCTGAAGGGCGAGGAGGCCGTGACCTGCGCCAGAACCCGTGCAGAGCCCATCAACACTGTCGCAGTGCATCGCGTTCTGCACTCCTGGTGTCAGATTGGTCATCTGGGCCTCCTCTCACGGGTTGGGCGTTTTCGCCTTGACAAGGAGTGTAGATACCGATCAAATCGGTGTCATCTGCCGCCGTCACACTGCGAAATAGAACGCCCCACCCGAGAAGTTCACCTACTCAGCTACGGCGGATGACACTGTGTCGAGGGCCAGGATTTCGTTCTCGGTCAGGCTGAGCTCTGCTGCGGCCATCAACGCCCCCAGCTGGTCAACCACGCGGGCGCTCGCAATAGGTGCAACCACAGTGGACTTGGACTGCAACCAGGCCAACGCGACGGTGGCGATCTCAGTGTTGTGCACCGAGGCAATGTCGTCGAGCGCTGCCACAACTGCCAACCCTTCCGGGGTGAAGTGTCCGCCGGCCATGTTCTTGCGCGCCGCGCCCTCGAGGTCACCTTCGGTGCGGTACTTGCCGGTCAGAAAACCGCTGGCCAGCGAGAAGTAGGGCAATACACCCAGGTTGAAGCGCTCAGCCATCGGGGCGAGCTCACGCTCAAAGAGGTGGCGGTGCACCAGGCTGTAGTGCGGCTGCAGCGCGACGGGGCGGACAAAATTATTACGGGTCGCAATCTCCATCCACTCGACAATGCGCTGGGCGCTGTAGTTCGACAAAGCGATGTAGCGCACCTTTCCTGCCACAACAAGGTCGTTGAAGGCACTAACTGTCTCCTCCAGGGGCACGGTCGCGTCATCGAAGTGCGCGTAGTAGAGGTCAATGCTGTCGGTGCCAAGACGGCTCAGCGATGCTTCAGCTGCTGCGGCAATGTTCTGCGCTGACAAACCCTGGAAGTCGGGGTGCTGGCTGACCTTGGTGGC
>DASYMY010000622.1:0-6565 GCA_036008825.1 Glaciihabitans sp. | reverse complement strand
GCGGTCGAAGACACTGGCCCACGGGACATCCGCCTTATTAGTGGTCTCAACGGCGGTCACCGCGTACTGACGTTGTTGTCCATCGGCCAAGGTGATGGTGATGGGTGTGCCGGCGGTGGCGTTGGCGAGGGCGGCGAATGGGCCGAGCCCGTACGTGAGCGAGTCAACGTGTGCGGCGATAACTGTGGCGCCAGCCGGGTCATCGGGTCCGGGACCGTAGCGGTACCAGCCGGCGACGGCGGGATCAGCGGGTAGTTCCATGTTGTTATTGCGGTCGAGCCCAACGGGTATCACCGGAAGGTCAAGGCCGAGGGTGTCAACGATGACGCGGGCTGGCGCAAGTGTCTCGGGGGTTTGTGCGTCAAGTGCGGCCGTCACTCGGGGGATGTCGGGGACGGTGATGGTGGGCTGTTCGGTGGACGGTTCGCTGGCGGCTGGATCAGCGGTTGCGCTGGGTACGGGGCTGGTGATGGGTACTGGTGAGACGATCGACTCTGGGGAGTTTGTGCCGGGCAGCTGTCCCGTTGTGGTGCTGACCACTGCGCCCGTGGCCAGAATCACACCAAGGAGAGCCACCGCTACCGGCCATAGCCGGAACGGGACTCTCCTTGGTGTCATTGTGTGGGGCATGTGATGGTGTTAGTTACCGGAGGTTGTCGAGCTGCGGCGACGTGTTCCCGCAACCACTGCTGCGCCGGCAAGCAGGAGGGCAGCGAATCCGCCAACCCACAGACCGGTTGTGTCGCCCTGCTGGTTTGTAGCAGCGAGGCCCGCTTCACCGGCAGGAACTGCACCGGGTGAGGAGTGCAGACCGGAGATGCTCTGCAGACCCAGCGCGAGGTTGCTGTCAGCGAGGCTTCCCCACGCGTACACGATGGTGTTTTCACCCTCGGCCACAACAACATCGGCCGGCCCAGTGACGGGGTCGGTGGTCCCTGTAGCGGCCACGGCGGCCGAGATGGTGCCGGCCGGCAGGGTTAGCACTTCTTCGTTGGGGTTGGAGAGGTTGGTGATGGCGGGGCTTCCACCGGCGAGAACATCAACGGCGGGGGCTGCGGCAACGTGACGGACGGTCAACCGACCCTCCCCCGCTCCCACTGTGGACACGTCGTTGGTGAACAGAGTTGCGGTGGGGGCAGCATCGGCGCCGAGGTGAGCCACAGCGGTGTAGTTGCCGTTGGATTCCAGCTGCAGATCAACAGGGCCGATGGCGGGGGCGCTCGCGTCTGCGGCATCCGCTGCGGTAATTGCGACGGTGTATGTGCCTGGCGCGAGTTCGAGGGGACCGGCGAGTGTGCCAGGGGCAAAGTCGTCGAGTGTGAGTGCACCGTTGACGTAAACGTCGACGGTGAGACCGGGTACACCGTGGAAGACGGACAGTTGCGCGTCACCTTCGGCAGCGTTCGCCGGAGCGACGCCAGCCAGGGCAACGAGAACGCCGGCGGCGATGCCAACGGTCATGGTTCCTGCAGTACGGGATGTTCGCATGAGTGCCTCCTGTAAAGGGGTTAGGTACTCACTACTTCCGGCACCGGAGGCGATTCGGATGCACTTGTATGAAAATATTTTTAGTGATGATGTTCGGTGTCCCACTCGGGGAACGGATCAACGAAGTCCCGCCAGAGTGCTGGCCCTTCCAACAGTTCCTCCACGCTGAGCAGGCAAGCCCCCAGAGCCTTCTCGATGGCGGGGCGGTCGAGGTCAACGCCAAAAAAGACGATCTCCTGGCCAACCGGTGAATTGGTATCCCAACTCAGCATGCTGGTGGGGTCGAGGCTGAACACCGCGCCCGCACTGGACCATGACCCGACACGATCGGCTCGGCTGGCCAGACGCACCAGTCCGCGTGATCGAAGGATGCGCCCCACCTGGTGTGGGCCTAGTTCGTTGGTGACGGAACGATTCAGCCGGGCCGGGTGGAACGGGCGGGGGTCCCGAAACACAAAAGATTCCACTCCCGAACGGGTATCGCTTTCTCGAACCCGATCGGCCAGCTCCAGCTGCCACCCCATTGAGGCTCCCATGTGGTGGGCTCGGCCACGGAACATTTGAGCCGGCTGCCGACGAAACGCCGCCACCTCCCCCATCGGTATTACTCGTGCTGCGGGGCTCAGGCGACGCAAAAAGTTCAACACAAGCGCAACCCGCTCATCAATATCAGCGCCAAGGTCGGTGAGAACGATGGTTGAGGCAAACTCCAGCCGCTGCGCCAGCGCCTCCGAGGCAGTGAACTCGTGCGGGCCAGTAATTCCGTCCCCGAAAATGAGTTCCTCAATTGCGGTGAGGGAGGTCACGGCCATCACCTCAACGATGCCGATTCGTTGCAGGGACGGATGCCGGCCTTCCACAACGTGCTCGAGAACCAGCGCGACTTCCATCACGTCGGCGCCCGGCTCGAGCACAACAATGGTGTTGCCCGATGTGCCTGCATCGGCATCCGCCATTAATTGATCGGCGAGGGTGAGCGCAAAGTCTCCACTATCGTCTCCGGTGGTTTCCACCTCCCAGCGCGGGGAGGCCGCAGCAACACCGCTGAGCTGTGCTGCTACCGCCATCGCACCGCGATAGTCCGTGCCGCTCACCAGGGTGACGCCCAGGGCGGGCTGAGGCTCGGGGCGTCGAGGGTTGTAGGTGTTCTCCATAGCGATGTACTCTAGCCGAGAATTGTTATCAATAACGACCCCTACAACCGGAGGTTTACCGTGAAGGTCCGCAACTCACTGAACTCGCTCAAAAAGATGCCCGGCGCCCAAATTGTGAGGCGCCGGGGTCGTACTTTTGTGATCAACAAGCTCAACCCTCGCGGCAAAGGCCGTCAGGGTTAAGCGATTTACTCTCCCGCTGCACCGACCGGTTCGGCCAGCACAATGGGGTGGTCGGAGTTGATAAGCCCCACTTTGGCCGCCCCGCCCGGGGAGCCGATCGCGCTGAAGAACTCGACGTTGGCCGTGTAGTAGTTGGCCCACTGGTCGGGAACGTCGTCTTCGTAGTAGATGGCCTCCACCGGGCACACCGGTTCGCACGCACCACAGTCCACACACTCGTCGGGGTGGATGTAGAGCATCCGGTCCCCCTCGTAGATGCAGTCAACGGGGCACTCGTCGATACAGGCACGATCCTTAACGTCGACGCAGGGCTGGGCGATGATGTAGGTCATCGGGGGCTCAGCAGTCCCGCCATCTGAGTTGTTGCGGCCGAGTAGCGCTTCTGCACGTTGGCCCAGTCAACGATGTTCCAGAACGCTTTGACGTAGTCGGCGCGCACGTTCTGGTAGTCCAGGTAGTAGGCGTGCTCCCACACGTCGAGCATTAGCAACGGGATGATGCCGAGCGGCGCGTTGCCCTGCTGGTCGAAGAGCTGGAAGATAACGAGCTTGTCGCCGATCGAGTCGTAGGCGAGCACCGACCAGCCGGAGCCCTGCACACCCAGGGCGGTGGCGGTGAAGTGGGCGGTGAACTTGTCGAAGGAGCCAAAGTGCTCGTCGATGGCGGTCGCGAGGTCGCCGGTGGGCTTGTCGCCACCGTTCGGCGACATGTTGGTCCAGAAAATGGAGTGGTTGACGTGGCCACCCAAGTTAAACGCGAGATCTTTCTCGAGCTTGTTTACGTTGGCAAGCGCACCATTTTCGCGGGCTTCCGCCAGCTGGGCGAGAGCGGTGTTGGCGCCCGTCACGTAGGCCTGGTGGTGCTTGGAGTGGTGCAGTTCCATAATCTGGCCGCTGATACTCGGAGCCAGAGCCGAGTAGTCGTAGGGAAGGTCGGGGAGGGTGTATTCGCTCATAAGAAACGTACCTTTCATGGGGATAAAACAGATGAATGCGGATGCCTCAGCGCGATCGGGCCGCGCTCGTGGCTAAAGCTCGATGGGAGTCTCGTCAAGCTGACGGAATGTGCGGTCGTGATAAATCAGCGGAGCTGCCGGGGGTCCGAGGCGCACCTCGAGCACTTCGGCGACCACAAGCGAAGAGCTGCCGACCGGCAGAACGGTCACAATGCGGCAGCGCAGTGCCGCCCGCGCGTCAGGCAGTAGAGGCTCGCCGGTCTCGAAGCTGCTCCACTGCTGCTCGGGCGTAAAGCGGGGTTGCCCCGAGCGGGCAAAGGCATCCGCCAATGCAACGTGGTGGGCAGCAAGGAGGTGCACAACCACTACTCCGGCTTCGAGCAGTGCGCCAGCGCTTCCGGTGGCGCGGGTGACAGAAAACGACAGCGTCATCGGGTCAACGGCGACAGAGGCGACGCTGGATGCGGTCAACCCCACCGGACCAGACGGGGTGCTCGCGGTAATCACCGCGACACCGGCCGGGTGTTCACGGAAGGCGGCTTTAAACGAATCAGCCGCGAGCGTTGCTCCCTGCGGTGCGGTGACA
Organism: Glaciihabitans sp.; assembly: GCA_036008825.1. Lineage (GTDB taxonomy): Bacteria > Actinomycetota > Actinomycetes > Actinomycetales > Microbacteriaceae > Glaciihabitans. The sequence goes on along the minus strand of DASYMY010000622.1, from coordinate 2,199 downwards.
TCGGTCATGGGTACTGCTCCTTCTCACGTGAACCCCTATTGGAGAACCAAGATCCACTGCTATCTACTCTAAAACCTCAAGTACACTTGAGGTCAATGTGAGGAGGGTTCCGTGACTATTCGTGACGTCGACGAGGCCCCCCACCTCACCCCCAAACATGTTCCGGGCGAGATGCTGACCGTGCAGGAGATGACGCGGCGCACGGGCGTTGCGGCATCCGCCCTCCGGTTTTACGAAGAGTTGGGTCTCATCGCCTCGGCTCGAACGGCGGGAAATCAGCGGCGTTACGCCAGACATATGCTGCGCAGGGTGTCCCTGATTGCGGTCGCGAAACGGTTGGGAATTCCGCTGCAGGACGTGCAGTACTCGTTCGAATCGCTGCCCCTCGACACCGCACCGAGCCACGCCGATTGGCAAAAAGCGTCGCGGCGCTGGAAAAAGCAGTTGGAGGAGCGGCGCCTGGCTATCGAGCGGCTGGAGCGCGAACTGACGGGCTGTATTGGCTGCGGATGCCTCGCGATGAAGGCCTGCAGCCTGCTCAACCCCGACGACGCGTTGGGCGACAGCGGAGCGGGCCCGCGCCGACTCAGCTGAGAGCTGAACAGGCGCGAGCCCGCTGAGGCACTTCCGTCGGAGGTACCTCTAGGAGGCGACAGGAACTTCCGCGAAGGAGTGGGTTCCCGAGGCGACCTCAAACGGCTCGCGGCCGGGCAGTTCTACTCGCGCGGTGCTTCCCGTTGGAACGGTCAGCTCCACCGCGAGCACACCGGCGGTCACTGTCCAGGAAATGGATAGCGTCCCGTAGGGGGTGAGGTGGGTGGCGCTGGCCGACGTCAACCCACCGCCGGGCCGCGGTTTCACCAAAATCTCGCGGTACCCCGCACCGAGCGGAGAGATTCCCGCCACCACCCGATGCATCCAGTCGGCCACAGCACCGAGCGCATAGTGATTGAATGACGTCATCTCCCCCGGGTTGATCGACCCGTCCGGACGCTGGCTGTCCCACCGCTCCCAGATGGTTGTTCCGCCCTGCAGCACCGTGTACAACCACGACGGGCACTCCCGCTCCAGCAGCAGATCGTAGGCAATGTCCACGGTTCCGGCCGAGGTGAGAGCGTCAGAGATCACGGGTGTACCGGCGAACCCGGTGGCGATGCGGTTTCCCGCCGCGTGCACCAGCTCCCCCACCCGAGCGCGAGCGACATCCGCCTTCGTCTCATCATCGGGCAGTAATCCAAACTGAATGGCCAACGCGTACGCGGTCTGCGCATCACTGGTCATCAGCCCGGTCTCGTCGAAATACTCGGAGATGAATGCCGAGCGGATGTCTCGCGCCAAAGCCCCGTAGTGGCGGGCATCGTCCTGTCGGCCCAGCACCGCGGCAATCTGCGCCAACCGAGAAGTAGAGAAGGCGAAGTAGGCCGTGGCGACCAGGTAGCGGTCGGTGAGGGCCGCTGCGGGATCTTCGGGTGGGGCTGCCGGATCAAGCCAGTCCCCCAGTTGCACTCCGTCGTTCCAGAGATGATCGGGCCCAGCCAGCCGGTCCGCGAGGTCAACCCACGCCTTGGCGCTGGAGTACTGCTGCTCAAGAATGCCGGCGTCACCGAAACGCTCATACAGCGTGTACGGGGTGAGCACCGCAACGTCTCCCCACACGGCGCCAGGCTGAATGGGAGTCCACGTTTTACCGCCGGGAATGACCGGCACATACCAGGGCACCGTTCCGTCGGGCAGCTGCTCCACTGCGACGTCTTTCAGCCACGACGTCAGCATGCCGGAAACGTCGTAGAGGAACGAGGCAGTGGGTGCGAACACTTGCAGGTCGCCGGTCCAGCCGAGGCGTTCATCACGCTGGGGGCAATCGGTGGGGATATCAACAAAGTTGCCGCGCATACTCCACCGCACGTTCTCGTGCAGTCGATTTACCAGCGGATCGGATGTCTCAAACCAGCCGGTTCGCTCCATATCCGTGTGATACACCCGGGCAGTGACCGCGCCGGGCTCTAGCTCCCCAATCACGCCGGTGATTTCGGCGAAGCGGAACCCGTGGATGGTGAACCGTGGCTCCCACTCCCGTTCGCCCTGACCATCAAGAATCAGGGTGTCGGTTGCCGCCGCCAAGCGAAGCGGGCGGGTGTACAGCTCACCGTCCTGCATCACTTCGGAGTGGCGCAGGGTGATGGTGTGGCCCGCCGGTCC
>DASYMY010000621.1:0-1609 GCA_036008825.1 Glaciihabitans sp. | reverse complement strand
CAGGGACCGATGGCCAGCTGCGCCTTCGCCGTGAAGACAACGAGCGCCAGGAAGTGCGGGTAGGCGCGTATGTTGGCGGCCCGATCATTCAAGACAAGCTGTTCATGTTCGTTGCCGTCGACCAGAACAAGATCAAACGCGACCAGGTGGCACGCTCGACTGCCGACAGCGCGAACTCGCTCGGCAAATGGGGCTGGGGCAACCTGGAAGACACCATCACCCGCTACGTCGCCAAGTTCGACTGGAACGTGACCGACAACCACCGTCTCGAACTCACCTCGGTGGGCGACAAGAACGAGCTGGACGCCAAGTATTACGGCTACAACTACGCGACCCGCGCGGTGGGCACCACCGTCAACTCGGGCGAACACTATCGTGACGACCCGGCCAACACCCAGGGTGTGGGCGGCGACTTCAACCTGCTCAAGTACACCGGCAACCTGACCGACAACCTGACGCTGACCGCCTTGCACGGCCAGCTGATCGCCAAGCATTCGAATACCTTCGACGGCTACGACGTGTATGACCCGAATTCGGCAGTGCCGCAGGTATCGTCGCTGTCGATCTGCCCGCCGACGATGCCATGCGTGAATAACCAGCCGCTGACTGGCCTGATCATGCCGAAGGGTGGCAAGGATACGGTCAAGAACACCCGCCTCGACCTGGAATACCGCTGGAATGCCCACACCATCCGGATCGGTGCCGACCAGGTCAAGCTGAAGAGCGAAAATACCGGCTTCATCACCGCCGGCGGCAGCATCTGGCGTTATTTCAAGCAATCCAACCCGACCGTGCCCGGCTCGCTCACCTCGACCGGCGCGCGGGTCGCCGTGGCGACCGCCGGCGTTGGCCCATTGGCACAGGAAGGTTACTGGGTTCGCCAGGAAATTTTCAGCAGCGCAACCCCAGTCGGGTCGGAGCAATCGTCGCAGTTCATCGAGGACAAATGGCAAGCCACCAAGAACCTGCTGCTGTCGATCGGCCTGCGTGACGAGCAGTTCAAGAACATCAACGGCGATGGCGATGTCTACCTGGACATGAAAAACCAGGTTTCGCCGCGCCTCGGCGCTTCGTGGGACGTCTACGGTGACGCCAGCCTGAAAGTCTACGGTACCGCTGGCCGCTACTACCTGCAGGTGCCAACCAGTGTCGGCGTGCGCGGCGCAGCGCGCTCGCTGTTCACCCGCCAGGGCTTCAGCTACACCGGCATGGACGCCAACGGCGCGCCGACCGGCCTGCACAAGCTGACCGAGCCGTTCTCGACCAACAACGAGTACAACCAGTACAAGGATCCGCTGGTCGTCAGCGCCAAGGACTTGAAGCCGAACTTCCAGGACGAGATGACCCTCGGTTTCGAGAAGGCCTTCTCGCCATCGCTCAATTTCGGCGCCAAGGCCACCTACCGCAAGCTGAAATCGACGCTCGACGACCTGTGCGACGCCCGTCCGTTCGACGAGTACTTCACCGCTCATCCCGAGCTCGATACCTCCAACTACGGCGGTTTCGGCTGTGCGACGTTCAACCCGGGCGAAGACAACACCTTCATCGTCGACCTGAACGATACGAATCCGGCCCTGGCGCGCACCAGGTACACCGAAATCCACCTGAC
>DASYMY010000620.1:0-3299 GCA_036008825.1 Glaciihabitans sp. | reverse complement strand
CGACCGCCAACATGTCGTCCGCAGCAGCCGGAATGCGGCCCCCGCCTCCATCCCGCACCACTTCCAGATATCCGACAATGGAGGTGAGCGGAGTCCTGAGCTCGTGGTTCATCGTTTCGAGCATTTCGCTCTTTGACCGGTCGAGGCGGTCAAACTCGTCCAGGACACGCTGCTTCTCTGACAGCATCCGGCTCAGCAGCGCCTGTCGAAATATGACAGGTAGCGCAGCCAGCGCGACGGTTGCCGTTGCGAGCCCTAACGCGAGTCCAGACACCGGAACCTGCGCGCCGTAAAGCAGTACCCCCAATCCCGCTATATAACCGAAGGCAGTTACAGGCAACGAAATGTGGGTGGAATGCGGTCGTTGTGGTGTGACTTCGCTCAGGTCGGGGGCCGCGAGTCCGTGGATCCACCAGGCAATCAGGGTAAGACCAACCGCCCACAAAGCGTCCAATGGGGTGTCCGAAACATACGCACCCACGTGGTCAAGAAGTGCGTAGACGATGTCCGCCGCGGTGAAGACCAACAGGCCAGCTACGAGCCCTTTCCAGCGACGTCCAGCGTCCACGGTAGGGGACGCCGCTATGCCGACGACTGCGGCGATCAGTATCAGATCAAACAGGGGGTAGGCGATGTTGACAACCATCGTGAGCACGCTCGTCCCTGTCAGCGCGTCGCCGAGCAGCGGGCTGAGTAGCACTGCGACGAGGGCGGCAGCACCAAGTGATGCCACAGCTGCGTCCAGCATGACCGCGCGGTCCACCCGCGCGGTTTGCCTGCGGGCGAAGACGCCTATTGAACAGAGCATCAGGGGGTAAAACATGAGATAGCCGATATCTGCCACCGAGGGTGAATGCAGATACCCGTCAGAGCCCATTGCGATCGAGTAGTAGCTGTCGCCCAGCGCCGAAAACGTCACCGCTGCGGCCGCTAAAACTACTTCCGGGCGATGAATACGGGCATTCATAGCCACAATCCAAAATAGTGCCACGGGGACCCACTGGGTCGCATGGGACAACCAGAAAGTCGCCACAGTGCCGGCGAGACCGTTCGCATCAGCCAGTGCGATCACATAACCCACGTCGAGCACTACCGCGGCAACCAGGAGGGCGTGAGGAAGACGCCGAGATTGTCCAGACAGGGAAGCCTGCCCGCGAATAAGTCCCACTGTGCCAGTCCCCTATCGACTTATTGCAACGGATCACGTCCCCCGACGTGTGTCCCACTACTCCGTGCAAGTCAGATAGACCATTATGTCACGGCCTGTTCCGGAACGAAGAATCGTCGCGGCGCAGCCTTCGAGTTCCAACATCGACAGGGATCACCCGGCAACGGCCTCGCCAGCACAGTGGCCGCTGGGACGCGTTGGCGAGACCAACCACCATGCACTGTCTTCGGAGAGCGTCGACCGCTTACGCCACAAATGATGTTGCAGCGCACCACAATACTGCCACCGAGGTTGGCACAGAAATAACGGTGTGTTTTATGTTCAACACACAGTGTGGTTATCACCGTGGCGTCAATCGTCCGCTAAGACTGCCTTTCACAACCGGCACCAATAGCGCGCAGTGACTGCTATAGGTCATAGCGTTCCTTCGAAGCCATGGCGTCGGAAAATGCTCGGAGTTGTTGACTTTTTCAGCCACGGTGGTAAAGAGCCGGGGCGTTCACTGCTGTAGCGAGAGGGGCATTGTGAGACAGGGCTAGAACGATTGCTTTTAGCGGTGTTGTAGTAACTATCAGCAAGCCTCGTTTTATGCTGCGCCAGAGATCAGTCACATTCCTGCGGGGTGCTTTTTATCCGTCCGCGATGCTGGCGGCGGGTTCGTCCACTATCCACATTCCGTGCGCGGAGTCTGCCGACAGCATCAGCAGCCTGAGCCATCGAGGGTTGATTTTGTGGATTTTCGTGGTGGAGTAGTCGAAGTGTAGCGGCACCGCGGAACTGATCCAGATGCTATGGCGGCCGCCGCCAATTTTGCTATCTGTCCAGGACAAGAAGAAACTTTCCCGCCGACGCAGCTTCTCGCCTATCACTACATGGGCGTGAGCCAACGTCCGATCGTCCATCGGCAATCGGGCTACCGCACCGTAGATAATCGCGCCCATCCTGTTTGATCCAATCTCGTCATAAAGACAAAAGATTCGTTGCAGTCAAGCTAGTTCCTCGGAGTTTCGCTGCGCAGCCAGCAAACCGCCTGTAACGTCAGAAATACCGCGTACTAGGTATCAACGTCTATGGCTTGCCAGCAGTCGCCATGCGTGCATCTGCGCTGGGGAGGCTGAAAGTGGCGTTCAGAACGGACCTCAGCAGCTCTGCAACCCGGTTTTGTGTCGTCGAAAATCGGATAAGTCAGCAATACAAGGGTTCACTCTCAGAAGATGTTTGCCGTGGGTGGCTACTCGAGAGCGGTCGCTGTCTCACATGCGGCAAAGCCGGCCGGCCGTGTCAGCGTTGGGATGCTGCCCCCGCGAGTGAATGTGCAGCTTGGTCAGCGGTCAACGACGTCTGCCCACCGCAGTTTGTGCATTCATTCACGAACCGTGTTGGGAAAGAGAACAAAGGGATGAAAAACAGCGTGAACTGGCTGCGGGCTTTGATAACTCGTTGCTGCGCGTGAACGCCGCAGTAGTGACATATAAACGCCACCAGGTTGATGATGTTTTCGCGGCGGCGAGAGCAGAATAGTAGAAACATGCGTTACCTCGATAAAGATTTGGCGTGGTCGAACGTATCGTGACAGTTCTCTCGCTGGCTGGTCGCAGGCATCAGGATCGGGCCGTGGGGTGATCTAGACCGTGTCAGGTTCACGGGACTCGTGTGGGATCTGTGAAAGTAAATGGCTGACGGTGTTCAGACGCGATGCGCGTTTGTCGCCACTCTCGATCGTCCACCAAGGTGCGGCTGTGTAATCGGTGACCTAGCAATACTGCGAGGGCTTCGCAGTATTGCCGCTCTTGTAATTAACGCTGAGGCTTGCGTTTTAGGCGCGGCTGTTGCGGTCGTCACCGTCGTAGTATTCGCGGCTGCCGGATTTGGCCAAACCGCGGCTAACCATGTAGCCGATGGTAAGGAGGGTGGCGTATAACCACACGTGATCGGCACCGAATCCCTGACCGTCCTCCCCGTTATCGACCATGGCCGAGGCGATGAACATGGAGACCAGAATTACAACATATGCAATAAATTCGGTTGTTTTGAAAGCGGCCTTGGTCTCGGTGGAGAAGCGAGCAACGCGACCGCTGTTGTTGCTTTTGTTGTTGGGCGAGTTTGTCATGAGAGTCTCTCTTTCTTTTTG
>DASYMY010000619.1:0-3027 GCA_036008825.1 Glaciihabitans sp. | reverse complement strand
CCCGGCGGCGGAATTGCAGAGCTTGTAGGTGTTGCGTGGAACGGCGGCGACATGGGTAACCTCGCTGTTCTGCTGCTCCCCAGCCTGGCGTGGGCTGCTATCGCAGCGTTCGCCGCACGAGCCATGTTCCGCTGGGAACCGCGCGTCTGAGCTCGCGATCCCGCGGTGCCTCGCTGGCACACCTCCATACCCCGTAGATTGGGGGTGTGCCAAAAGAAAATACCCCCATCCCCGTCGAGGCGTCCCCTGCCGCCCGAATCGCCGCAGCTGTCGCCGTTTATGGGGAACGTGAAACTGTTGACCGTGCAGCCGCTCTGCTGGGCGGGGCTAATGCTGGTGAAGACTTTCTGCTCTATGTCGGCGGAATCCACGCGCAGGGCATCCTCGATGGCGCCCCCGCGCTGTACTGGCCGGAGCTGTGGGGCGCACGCGCTCTCGGTTTTGTCTGGAACGACTCCGCGCTGATCGCCATCCAGTCGGGCCTCACCAACCAGGCCTGGCGTGTGCGTGAAATGTGCGCCCGTGTTGTCTTCGAGCGTCAGCTGCCCCTGGCTGAAACCCTTGTTCCGATGCTCAGCGACGAGGTTCCCCGTGTTCGGGCCGCCGCCGCCCGCGCTCTCGGTGCCGTCGGTGACCACGAGCACGCCGCGGCCATCAAGGTTCTGCTGAAAGACAGCGACGTTGAAGTTCGCCGACCAGCCGGTCAAGCTCTGCAGCTGATCAAAGATCGCTTCGGCCGCCCGATCGAGTAACACTCGCATCAGAAAACGCGAAAGGGGAACTCCCACCGGAGTTCCTCTTTTCTGTCTGCGGGATCAGTCGGTCAAATCCTGATCGAAGTCTTTGGGCTGCAGGGCCAGCTCCTCCGCCGCCTTTTCCTCGTTGTGCTGACGTGCTTTGCGTGACGAATGCACGTAGTGAATGCCGGTCGGAATAACAGTGACGAGCACCGCACCAATCAGAATGAGGTCGATGTAGTTCGTGACGAAGTTGGCCAGGGGCGGAATGTAGCCCAGGAGGTACCCGGCGAAGGTCAGCCCAGCTCCCCAGATCAGAGCGCCAATCATGTTGTACAACGAATACTTTTTGTAGTTCATGTGCCCGACACCGGCAGCAACCGGCGCGAAGGTGCGCACAATCGGAACGAACCGAGCGACGATCACCGCAAGGCCACCAAAACGTTCGAAAAAGGCGTTGGTGCGCTGCACGTTCTCAATGGAGAACAAGCCGGTCTCTTTCCGCTCAAATATGCGCGGGCCCGCCTTGTGTCCGATCAAATACCCGACTTCACCGCCGAGGAATGCGGCAAACCCGATGCTTAACGCCACCAGCCAAATTGGCAAAGTGATGACGTCGGTGAAGGTGAGTAGTCCGGTGATCACCAATAGCGTGTCGCCCGGCAGCAGAAAACCCACCAGCAATCCGGTCTCGGCGAAGACAATAAAGCACACACCGAGGAGTGCAAACGCACCAAAACCGCCGATCAGCGTCTCAGGATCGAGCCAAGGGATAAGCGCGGTGGGAACCAATGTGATACTCCAGTGGACGGAAACCGTTTCGGCCGTCGTCGGCGTACGTCGGGTGTTGTGCTTCCCTGACAGGATACTAGGACTGACCGGGGAGAACTCGGTGAACTACCCTGGGAAACTCAGCCCAGATATGCTCAAAAAAGGCTCACAAACCAGTTGCGATTCGTGAGCCTTGAAGCGACCTGACAGAGGTCATTGAGTGCGGGAGAAGGGACTTGAACCCTCACGCCTTTCGGCACAGGTACCTAAAACCTGCGTGTATACCAATTTCACCACTCCCGCGGGCGACTCCAAGTGTAGTCGGAGCGAAGCGGTACCTCGCACGCCGGTCACTGATCGGCTGCGTCATAGTGGCAGATTACGGTGCCACCCGGACCAAGTACGGATTCCTCCGAGACCACAACACCCTCCACTGTGATGCGGCACGTTGTTGTTGAACCGGTTGCACCGGTGGAGGCGTGCACGCTGTAACTATCGTGCGTGAACCCCGGCTCGGTGTGGGTGGAAAACCCCAGTACCAATGGCAGGAACGGTGAAGTGATGGCGTCCGTGCCCGTTCCGTCCGAGTCAACCGTCACGTAGCTGACGATTGCGTCCGTGCTGTCCCCCGTGACCTCGTAGATGACGGTGGTCTCAGCCCGCGTTTTGGTGATGTTGGGTTCTCCACGCACCGCTTCAATCGCTTCGCCTATCGCCACGTCAAGCCCAGTGGTGTTGAGCACGGTCAGCACCACAGACAAGATCACACCGAGCGAGGACACCACCATCGCGGCGATAGCGACCCGTCGTTTTCTGTTCGGCAGAAAGTACGCCACAACACCCAAAAACAGTCCACCCACCGCGATATACCCCGACAAATAATGCAGTGGAGGAATGACGGATGCCGCTGTGGCGGCGACACCACACACAAGTGCGACGAAGCCGAGGAAGTTAGCGCGAGGCGGCATGTCCGAAGCCTCCCAGTCGCTGCACGAGGCGACTATCCCCCGAAGGGGGGAATGGCGGTGACACCCCGCTTTATGAGTGAAGTTGGCGGGGATCCACAGCCGTTTGTGTCAGGAATGGGGGCGTCAGCCTTACGTTCCGGTCGCATTTACATAGAACGGGAACATTCCCCCAAGCAAATACGCACCAACAATCACCAGCGCACTCACCATTAGCAGCACAACATCTCTCGCCCTCACTTTGAGGTAGGCCAGTCGTATCCGCTGACCGTCGGGATGTTCCATCGCGTAGGTGAAACCACGGGTTTCCAAGGCTTCGACGGTGGTGCGGGTGCGCTTTGCCGTGTTCAACATCAGCGGGTAGAACGCAGCCACGGTGATTTGGCAGACGCGCACCAGGTAACGCCAGCCCAGTATGCCGGGGCTGCGTACGGGGGCAGAACGTACTCGGTGTCCGTCAACGATCGTGTGGAACTCGTCGACCAAGATCGGAAGCATCCGATAGCCGTAACTCACACCAAAACTCAGCAGGGCGGGGGCTCGAAAACTGAGCA
>DASYMY010000618.1:0-5713 GCA_036008825.1 Glaciihabitans sp. | reverse complement strand
GGGTCAGGAGTTTGCCTCAGCCAGCACACCACTAGAGCTGGGTGGGTATTCGCTGTTGCGCGGGCGGTACCGTGTAATCTCGGCCATCGGTCAGGGCGGCAAGGCCGCCGTGTATCGCGCCACCGACCAGCTGCTGGGCCGCGATGTGGCCATCAAACTCTTTGACGCCCCCTCCAAACGGGAGCAAGACGTCGCGCGGCAACAAAACGAGCTAAACGCCCTGGCATCCCTCAACCACCACAGCCTGGTCTCCCTGCTGGATGCGGGTATTGAGAACGTCACAGACCCGACAAATCCTGAGCTGGATGAATCGCGAATGTACCTGGTGATGGAGCTCATCACCGGTCCGACCCTCAAGACTTTGATCAGCAAAAAGCGTCTGTCCCGGCGTCAAATCGCCACCATCGGCATGGACTTAGCCGAAGGGCTTGAGTACATGCACCAGATGGGGGTCATCCACCGCGACATCAAACCGTCCAACATTTTGATGGTGCAGTACACGGCTCACGACCGGCGCATGCGGGCGAAACTAGCGGACTTCGGTATCGCGTTGATGACCGACAAAGCGCGGTGGAGTGAAGACGGCCCCACCGTGGGCACCGCGGCATACTTGAGCCCCGAGCAAGCTCGTGGCGAGCCCATCGGGCCGCCCAGCGACGTGTACTCGCTTGGCCTTGTCCTGTTGGAGTGCTTCACCCGCGAAATGGCGTTCCAGGGAACCCTGGTGCAGTCCGCCGTCGCCCGACTGTTGCGTGACCCCGCGATACCCGACGACTTGCCACCCGGCTGGCGCAACCTGCTGACGAGTATGACGGCCCGCTCCCCCGACGAGCGTCCCTCTATCGACGAGGTCATCACCTTCCTGCAACAGGCCATGCTTAGTGAGTCCGCACGGCACCGCGGCGAGGCGACGCCCGCACTGCCGGATGAGGCGGCTCGAATTGAGGCTGTGCGTCGCTACCGCATCCTCGACACTCCCCCGGATGGGGCCTTCGACCGGATTACGGCGTTGGCCGCCCGAATTCTAGAAGTTCCCATCGCCATCGTCAGCATCGTTGACTCCGACCGGATTTGGTTTAAGTCGCACCACGGTCTCGATGTCGACACCATCGGCCGCGACCCCGGACTGTGCGCTTCGGCAATTATGCAAAACAATGCCTGGGTGGTTGAGAATGCCACGGTTGATCCGCGCACCCTCGCAAACCCACTAGTTGCGGGCGAACTAGGAATCAACTTCTACGCGGGAATTCCGTTGCACACCCGCGACGGCCACAACCTCGGCACCCTGTGTGTGCTCGACTTTGTTCCGCGCACCATCTCCCCCAGCGAGCTGGCCACCCTCGAAGATCTCGCCGCCATGGTGATGAGCGAACTCGAAGTGCGGCTCGCAACCCGGCGCGCCTCCGGCCTCTCCGACACCGACACCACACCGGTGCTGCCCGCAGCGGTGCCGCCCGCCGCGATGCTACCCGCGGCGGTGCCCGCAATGACTATCGTCACCGCCGGCGTTACATCCGACGCATCACCCGGCCGCGCTGCGAAGCCTCGACCCAGGAGTCGCTGGAAACGCAAATGACGGTGCACATCGGCACGTCGGGGTGGAGTTACGACCACTGGGACGGAGTGATGTATCCCCCGCAGCTTGCCCCACGCCACCGGCTGGGTGTCTACACCGAGCACTTCTCCACCGTTGAGCTCAACGCCAGCTTCTACCGGTGGCCCCGGGAGGTCAGTTTCGCCAGCTGGCACCGCCGCCTGCCGGAGGGGTTCGTGCTGTCGGTGAAAGCACCACGCGGGCTTACCCACGCCAAAAAGCTCTATGCGCCCGAGGTGTGGATTGAACGCATTGCTTCCTGCTGGCATCAGCTGGGCTCCACCCGCGGGATGCTGCTGGTGCAGTTGCCACCCACCATGGAAAGGGACGACGCGCGGCTCGACTACTTTCTGAGCTCTCTGCCCGAGTGGATTCGTGTTGCCGTGGAGCTGAGGCATCCGTCGTGGAATTGTGATGAAGTGTTCGATCTGCTGGCGCGACACTGGGCTTCGTATTGTGTGATGAGCGGAGCGGATCTGCCCTGTATTTTGCGGGCCACCAGCGACGCGGTGTACGTGCGAATGCACGGGCCCGACCATCATCATCTTTACGGCGGATCCTATTCGGATGACGATTTGCGTTGGTGGGCGGAGCGGATCCGGGAGTGGGAAGGGGACGGCCGCGAAGTGTTTGTGTATTTCAACAATGACGGTGAGGGCAATGCCGTGCGCAATGCCCACAGCCTCCGCCTACTGCTCGACCGGTAGAGTCCCTCGTGTGAGTGTCAGGGGGAAAGTGTCGACCAAACGGGTGCGCCTGCCAACACAACTGCGGGTACACCTGTGGACACGGCCGCGGCTACAGCAGTGGTTGGTTCCCGTCCTGGTCGCACTTGTTGTGGCCGCCGTTTACACGGTGTTTGGTGTGTTGCAGTGGCGCGCCTTTCAGTCCCCCTCCTGGGACCTCGGAATCTTCACCCAGCTCGCGCGCCAGTACGCGAGCTTTCAGGCGCCCATCGTTCCGATCAAGGGCGAGGGGTTCAACCTTCTCGGTGATCACTTCCACCCACTGCTGGTACTTCTGGGGCCGATCTACGCGCTCGCGCCGTCTGCATTCACCCTGGTGGTGGTGCAGAACATCCTGTTTGGGGTCTCCGCTGCCGTCGTCGCCGTCGCCGCAACCACCATTCTCGGTCGTATTGCCGGACCGCTGGTCGGCCTTGTTTACGGGTTCAGCTGGGGATTGCAGGGTGCTGCTGCCGTGCAATTCCACGAGATCGCCTTCGCCGTTCCCCTCCTCGCCCTGTCGCTGAGCGCAGTGATGAACGGCCGGTGGCGTGCCGCAGCGTTGTGGGCGGCACCCATTGTCTTTGTGAAAGAAGACTTAGGGCTGACCGTCCTGATGATCGGCCTCGTCATCGCCTACCGCGGACCCAAACCCCTGGGACTTGCCGTCGCACTCTGGGGTGTCATCTGGTTTGGCATCGGCACCCTCATTGTTCTGCCGCTGCTGAATCCCAACGGCGAATGGGCGTACACCGGCAGCATGGATCCGCTGGCGATGCTCACCAACCCCGCCTTGCTCCTGGATCCGCAGAAACTCTCCACCCTGTGGCTGCTGATCCTCATTGGCGGCGGAATGGCACTGCTCTCACCGCTGGCTGCGATCGCCCTGCCCACCCTGGCCTGGCGTTTTCTCTCCAGCAACGAGGGCTATTGGGGACACGAATGGCAGTACAGCGCTGTGCTGATGCCGATCGTGTTTCTCGCAGCCCTCGAGGCAATCCGCCGACTACGTGACGCCCCGACTACCCGCATCACCCCGGCCTGGTTACACCGCTACTCCGCGCACGCCGGCACCGTCATCATTGTGGCCGGCACCCTGCTGATCCCCCAGTTTGCGCTCGGACGCCTCGCCAACCCCACCGCCGAATTCGCTACCGACCGTGCCGCCTCCGCCGAAGGAGCACTCGCAGTTATAGCGGATGACTCCCGCGTCGAGTCCGACATTGGCCTGATGACCTATCTGGTTGATCGCACCACCGTCACCTACATCGGCAACCCCAATGCGGTGCCCGAGTACCTCGTGGTTGACCTGTATGGCGGTGGCCTGCCAGCAGAGTGGCCCGACATTCAGGATGTTGCGGCAGCGTTGCATCCGCTCCAGTCTTTCCGCACGATTTATAGCGACGGCGGCTACCAGGTGGCGGTGCCGGAATAGGCGCGGCACCGGGTGAACCTGTCCAGGACCGAGCGACTGTGAGCTGCAACATGCACTGTAAGTGTCATTCCCGTCACCTGTGACCGGAGATGCGACAAGCAACAGGGCTTCAACCACATCAATGCGCCCGCAGCTGGCCACCCTCGCCTTGGGGCTCCTAGGATGCCTTATTACGCGCCGCTATTGACGGTCTCGCGCTCATACTCGTGATCGTTTTCGTTGCCGAAGTGGTATCAGCGTCGCTTTACTGCTCGCTGTGGTCCGCGGTCAACTCCAGACCGGCCAATGCACGCTCAGTTGCGCGGCAGCCAGTACTCCGCGAGCCACTCCAGCATCTGTTGCGCTTGATTCTCGGCGTGCTTAATGCGGTCGAGCCCCGAGCGAGCGCGGAAAAAGTCCTCAAAGCCGTCGATACCTGCAATCGCTTCGTCCGTCGCAGGTTTGAACCCCATAGTCCACTCTGGAAACTGCCGTGTCACGATTTGCTTCTCGCTGAGTTTTTGCACGTTGCGGTGCCGCGGGTCCGTTTCGATGATCCCAAACCACTTGCGCACCTCGTCATCGGGGCCTTCAAGAATTTGAATGAACCGGTCCCCTCTGTAGAGAAGCGCTCCGGTCACATCATCCCGCTTATTGTTAGTGCGCGATTGCGTCAGAATCTTGAGAATGTCCTCATCCGTCATCGGATTACTCGCAACGCTCACGTACACAATCGATAGCACGATGCTCCCCCGGGTCTTCAGCAGCTCGACTCCGCGGTCGAGTGCGTCTAAACGTAATCGACAGTTCCCGCATTGAAAAATCGTCGAGTCGACGTTGCGCGTCGTCTCTGGCCCAATACCGTGGTCACAGTTCAGACTGCCCAGGCTCGCTGCGCTCTGTGGAGGCGCGACGACCTATGCCTTCGCTCTCATAAGTTTCGGCTGGCAGCGCAATGGAGGATGTCGGTCAGCTCGCGTAGCGGTTCGATCATCCACAACATCGAAGAGCTGCCGGCCACTGAGATGGTGTTCGGGGAAGCCGCTCTGGCCAGCCGTGCTGAAGTGGTGGCCAGTTCCTCGAAGTGCAGCTAGGTAAACAGCACATTGCGGATCGCGACGATGATCGAGACGCCTGATGAGTTGAGCACGTGGTTACGAGGGCGTGGTTGGGTCGCTAGCGCCATTGAACCGTAGATGAGCAGAAAGCGTCGTAGCAGCATATCCACGCGGAGATCGGGGTGGCGGTTGGTCGAATTGGCTAAGAGCGTTGCGAAGGGATATCGCAATTGCCGCGCTTCCTAGCCCATAAGGTTGCAGGACAGGTAGATCTCTTTCAGCGTGGTGCAGCCAGCCTGTGTGCTCCGCACCACCGGGTGATTCCCCCAGTAGCCTCGTAGCACGGGGCAAACGCGGAAACGTTAACGGGGTGAATGCATGGACTACGAGATGACGAGGGTGCTGCTGCACGTTTTCTCGACCGACGACGCCGCCGATGTCCTCCGCGGGATACGAAAGCCTGGTCAGAGCTGGGCGCGGGAGTATCCATCGTTCTTCGAAATCGACCTCCTTCGATCCCTTGTCCACGAGCGCGAGTCCGGAATTGACCCTGGCCCGTTCACGCAGTACCAAGTGGTGCTGACTGACGAAAACATTGTGATCGGCGGGGCCGGTTTCTTCGGGCCCCCAGACGAGTTCCGGGCTGTAGAAATATCTTTTGGGATCGCCGCGGATTATCACGGACACCGCTATGGAGCTGAAATCGTGGCGGGTATGGTGCACATTGCGCGCACCAACGGGGCTCGCTTCGTTATCGCGACGGCAACGGTCGCCGATATTGGAACGCAAAAATCGCTCGAGCAGGGTGGGCTCGCTGAGATTGTGCGCGATGAGACGACCGTGCACTTTGGCCTGCAATTCGATGCGTGACAACGCGGGCGAACCGCTTGATATTAGACGTGGCGAAGACCAGTACGTATGT
>DASYMY010000617.1:0-3329 GCA_036008825.1 Glaciihabitans sp. | reverse complement strand
CCTCGGCGAGGCTGGTGGATACACTGCAATCTGGAAAGTAGTTTCTGCGGACAGCCACTCTGTCGACGGCACAATCTCATTCACCTGGGATCCCGCTGCTGACTTCACGGCGGCCGAGGGTTCTGAGGCGGCGCCTGTTTGTGCGGATGACTCCGCCAGCGGGCCCTCTGCTCCGGAGACTCCCAGCGAGGAATCGGCCCAGCCTACGCAAAGCGTCAACACAAGTGATCTGCTGTGGATCGGCGGAGCGGTGGTTCTGGTGGGACTAGCAATTGGTCTGACCCTGTTTTTCACCGGACGCAAAAAGAAGTAGGCCTGTTAATTAACGAATAAAGGCGACCGGCCCTAGAGGGCCGGTCGCCTTTATTGGTGGTGCGAGGCGTTACTTGACGAGCGTCGGAAGGTTCTTCCGGCTGGTCAGCACCTGGTCGATCAGACCGTACTCGAGAGCGTCGGCCGCGTTGAGGATCTTGTCGCGGTCGATGTCCTTGTTGACCTGCTCCGGCGTGCGGTTGGAGTGGTGCGACAGGGTGTCCTCAAGCCATCCGCGCATACGCAGGATCTCGCGGGCCTGAATCTCGATGTCGGAGGCCTGGCTGGCACCTTCCGACCCGGCAGCGGGCTGGTGAATGAGGATACGGGCGTTCGGCAGCGCGAGACGCTTGCCCGGAGTTCCTGCGGCCAGCAGCACGGCGGCAGCCGAAGCGGCCTGTCCGAGGCATACCGTCTGGATCTGCGGACGGATGTACTGCATGGTGTCGTAGATCGCCGTCATCGCGGTGAAAGAACCACCGGGTGAGTTGATGTACATCACGATGTCGCGGTCGGGGTCCTGACTTTCGAGCACCAGAAGCTGCGCCATCACGTCATCCGCCGAAGCGTCGTCGATCTGCACACCGAGGAAAATAATGCGGTCCTCGAACAGCTTTGCGTACGGGTCTTGACGCTTGTAACCGTAGGCGGTGCGCTCCTCAAAGGTGGGGAGGATGTAGCGGCTGTCAGGCGTTGGCCTGGCGATACCGCTGGGGCCGGTCGCACCGAAGTTGAAGTTGTCCATGAGTGTTCCCTACTTCCCTGTCGCGTCCGCGTTGGAGACCGTCTCGTCGGTTCCGCCGCCGCCAACGACATCGGACGCGAATTCGCGAAGGTGGTCAACAAAGCCGTACTCAAGCGCCTGCTGTGCCGTGAACCAGTTGTCACGGTCGTTGTCGATCAGAACCTGCTCGACGGACTTCCCGGTCTGCTCAGCGGTGAGTTCGGCCATCCGCTTCTTCATGTCGAGGATCACGCCTGCCTGGGTCTGAATGTCGGCAGCAGTACCACCGAAGCCACCCGACGGCTGGTGCAACAGCACTCGCGCGTTGGGGGTGATGTACCGCTTGCCCTTGGTTCCCGACGAGAGCAAGAACTGTCCCATCGATGCTGCCAGGCCAATTCCGACGGTCACGATGTCGTTCGGAACGAACTTCATGGTGTCGTAGATAGCCATACCCGCGGTGATCGAGCCACCCGGGGAGTTGATGTAAAGGAAGATATCCCGCTTGGAATCCTCTGCTGCAAGCAGAAGGATCTTCGCGCAAATCTCGTTGGCGTTTTCGTCTCGCACCTCTGAGCCAAGCCAGATGATGCGATCCGCGAGGAGTTGGTCGAAAATGCTGCTGACCAATGCCGGTTGGGCCATTGTTGCGCTCCGTTTCAGTATTCGCTTGGGTTTGAATCTATCGGAGTCGCGCACCATCCCGAGGCCTGTTCGCCGTCGGCAAAGTCTTATGCTCCAATGATGACCGAGAGCTGGAACAGTCGCGTGGCCCAGGTGTGGGCATCCGCTGCACAAAATCGAACCATGAACACCGTGCAACTCATTGATGCGCTGGTCGCCGAACGGCCAGAAAACGATGCGGCCGCGGTGTTCGAAGCGGCCAGTGTGCGCGATTTTGTGGGCAAAGAAGCCGAAGCGGAGCCGCTGTACCGCCGTGCGCTTGAGCTGGGTTTACCTGATCCTTTGGCAGCACGAGCCGTTATTCAGCTGGCCAGCACCCTCCGTAACCTGGGCCGGGCGGAAGAGGCAATTCGTGTTCTTCAGGACGGCTTCGCCGAGAACCCCAACCATGAGTTGGCGGATGCGGCGCGCGCGTTTTTGGCGCTGTGTCTGGTTGACACCGGAGACGCTCGTGCAGCGACCGCTGTGGCGCTTGACGCTCTTGCCGGTCATCTCCCCGAGTATTCGGGGGCGGTGCGGGCTTACGCGGGCGATCTGCTCCTCACTTAGGCTGGAGGGGTGAGCACTTCCCACGCGGACGACGCGTCCGCAGACACCGGCGATTCGCCGATGCCCCGGCAAACCCCGGAACAGATGCGAGCGTGGTTGGCTCTGTTAGAGACCGCCAACCGGGTACAACACGCAACCGACCGTGAAATTCGCGCCACCGTTGGGTTGACTTTCGCGCAGTTGGAGATTCTCGGGCGTATTGCCGAAGCGGGCAGCGAGGGAATGCGGATGACGGATATTGCCGACACCCTGGTGGTCTCCCGTAGTGGACTGACCTATCAAGTCGGCCAGCTCGAGCAGCGAGGGCTCGTCACTCGTGCTCCCTCCTCCAACGACGAGCGGTCGGTGATCGCCCGTGTCACTGCAAGCGGGCTGGAATGTGTTCGCCGGGCAGCACCGCACTATGTCGACATTGTCGCCACAATGTTCCTCGACCATCTGAGCCCAGAAAACCTCACCACCTTGGCCGACATTCTCGATGATGTTCGCGCACACCTGCGCACCATGCCGAACCGGTCAACTCTCGGCAGATAGCCAGCATCTGTTGGTCTCAATGCTTCAATTTCGAAGTACGGTGGAATATGAGCATTCGTGAAATCCCCCTCACCACCATCACGGGAACACCAACCTCCCTCGCCGACTACGCCGACAAAGTTGTCCTTGTGGTCAACGTCGCCTCCCGCTGCGGACTCACCCCGCAGTACGAAACGCTGGAGCAGTTGCAGCGCACCTACGCCGACCGGGGGTTCACCGTTCTCGGATTTCCCAGCAACCAGTTCGCCCTCGGCGAGACCGGCAACGCTGAGAAGATTGCCGAGTTCTGCTCGGCCACGTACGGGGTGACGTTCCCGTTGATGGAGAAAACCAAGGTCAACGGAAAGTCCCGTCACCCTCTGTACGCAGAACTGACGAAGACAGCGGATGCCTCCGGCAAAGCCGGCAACGTGAAGTGGAACTTCGAGAAGTTTGTGATCACCCCCGCGGGCGAAGTTCACCGATTCCGGCCCACTACCCTCCCCGACTCCCCCGAGGTAATCAGCGTGATCGAGTCAGCGCTGCC
>DASYMY010000616.1:0-1667 GCA_036008825.1 Glaciihabitans sp. | reverse complement strand
TCTGGATCGAGAGGACCTACCACCGCCGGCGACGGCAAAGACGGCTGGGAAAACTCACGCCGATCGAATATGAAACAATCAACCGGACAGCGCTCACAGCGGCCTAAGACCCCGAGTCAACAAAAGCCGGGGCAGTCCCGTACTCGACTGGAATCTCGTCGAGTCGAGGGACCGGCATGCCCATCTCGCCGACGCGGAGGCGAAGGGTGCGACCAAGGGTGTCGAGGGTTAGCGGCGACCCGAAAACGTCGCGAGAAACGGCGCTCACTTCGTCCAGGAGCGGCCTAGAGTCCTGAAGATAGTGGATCGGATGTTGCGGTGGATCCCCAACCGAATCACGCATCTCCGCCGCCCCACCAATTCCGAAGCGCCCCTGGGCGTTGCCGTAGAAGACAAATGCACTCGCGAGATAACCGAGTTCGCTGAGCGGATGCTGCCAGCTTTGAACGAGGCTACTCGGGTGCTGGATACCCATTTGTGCCCTCTGAAAGCCGGCGTTCGTGCCTTGAACTACGAAACTCGAGTTCTGACCAATCCACGAAATGACATCCGCGGGGCTGCCAGGGCCGTACAGTTCGAGCGAGTCCACGGCAATGCGCGGCTGCTCGGGATTACCGCGGTGGTGCGAGAGCTTCTCCCAAACTTCGCGGAGAACCGTCGACTTGCCAGCGTTGTTGGCCCCGACAATGGCCGTTACCCCGGCGCGCTGCAACGGAATCGATTCACCGCCGATCAGATTTATGCGGTCGATTGCAAAGTCGAACTCATCCGCATTGCCACCCATGAGGTGCGAATAGCCAGGAAAAGCCGCGTCAAAGCGGTCACTCCAGTCCTGCGTCAAAACTTCTCCTCAGCGCCGATTGCTTCCGCGACAGCCTGTCCGCCGCTCTCGCCAAGAACGGCAATACGCTGCTCCAGAGCTCTCTTCAATTGCATATCGGAAGCTTACGCGAGCCGGCATCCCGCAACCCGAAGGCCACCACCGCGCCGAACGCCGTGACCGTCGTGTCCATATCGGTCTCCTCTAGGGAACTAACCTGACTCGTTAGTGCCCACAGGTCTGCGGCTGAGGATACACTCGTCCCGTGCACCCAGCCCCTCCAGCGCCCATCCACTGTCAACCTTGATCACAGGGCTGAACGGCCAATCGAGATAGCTGAGATCTACGCGGTCGAGGATGCCGACATGGGTCACGTCATCTGGCAATGTGGGAGTCAGAGCTGTCAAAATACCGTGCGACACGACGGAGTTCCCCTGGATGACCCCGAGCTGTGGGCCACGCCGGAAACTGTTCCGGGCCCTGACTGACGTAACGTACGCACCGATCCCGTTCGGATCCCGTAACCGATGCCGCGGCAGGCCCCCTAAATGTCGTCTGCCAAGATTTCTCGGTGGCCTGACCGACTTTGACCACCCTGTGACCATGACTCCGGGGGTCCCGAAAATCAGCGCCAGGATTGGGAACGTGACCCTATAAATAAATAAACCGACTTAACCGACCTTTTAACTCTCTCTATAGGGGCTCTGGGGGGAGTGTCTGAATAACGGTGGATCCGGGGGTTGGCCTGACACGCCGGGCGGTGCCTGGCGGGGAGGACCGATCATGAGCGGAACCATGGATCCCATGGCGACTGAAATGGATCAGCAAGAGTTAGCGCAGCAGCTCC
>DASYMY010000615.1:0-3545 GCA_036008825.1 Glaciihabitans sp. | reverse complement strand
ACTGACTGTGTCAATTTGTCCTCGTCGCGAGAAGGAACATGCGTCACCAGAAGTCAATCAGCGCCCCCTCAACTTCAGATGGCACCAACACAACCACCAGCTGAATGCGACATGAACCACATGCTGTAGGCAGGTCAGATTCGCAAGCCGGAGGCGACTCGGTCGAGACCGAGGTGTCGCGGGATCGGAATGGGTAGTTCGAGCCGGCGATCGTGCCGAAACGGTCCCAACATCGACGCTGCAGCGCCCTTGCGGAAGCCGCGCCGCCACACTGGTACAAGCCCGGCGCTGGATGTGTTGTGCGATTTGGATCGTGATTCGCACTCTACGACTGCGAGAAAAGGGTGTGGGGTGCCATAACTCTGCGCCGGACCGTTGACCTGCGATGATCGTGCATGACAAGCCGTGAGGCATGCTGGTGAAGCATGGCCATACGACTGCTATACCTGATCTTCGTCCGACTCGCTGACTGGCTGGTTCTGCTCGGCCGATCCTCCGCGGCCAAGAACGTCGAGCTGCTGGTGCTACGGCATGAAGTCGCTGTGCTGCGACGGACCACTCCCCGCCCACGGCTGGACTGGGCCGACCGCGCGGTGCTTGCCGCGCTGGTGCGGCGACTACCCGACTGGTTACAGGGCCACCGGTTGGTGACGCCAGGCACCGTCCTGCGGTGGCACCGGCGACTGGTCGCCAGAAAATGGACTTATCCGAACCCGACCGGGCGCCCGCCGCTCGACAACACCATGGTGGCGTTGATCGAGCGGATGGCACGGGAGAACACCGGCTGGGGCTACCGCCGAATCCAGGGCGAACTACTCAAGCTCGGCCACCGGATAGCCGCCTCGACCGTCCGCCGTGTGCTCAGGCGTCTGCGGGTACCGCCCTCGCCGATCCGGAACACCGACGTCTCCTGGCGGCGGTTCTTGCGTGTTCAAGCCGGCAGCATGCTGGCCTGCGATTTCTTCCACGTCGACTGCGCGGTCACCTTGAAACGGGTGTACGTGTTCTTCGCGATGGAGGTCGCCACCCGCTACGTCCACATCCTCGGCACCACTACCAAACCCGACGGGCCATGGACCACCCAGCAAGCCCGCAACCTGCTCATGAACCTCAACCACCGCGCCGGCAACTTTCGGTTCCTCATCCGTGACAGGGCCGGACAGTTCACTGCCTCGTTTGACACCGTCCTGGCCGACGCCGGCATCGACGCCGTGAAGATCCCACCGCGGTGCCCTCGAGCAAACTGTTACGCCGAACGATTCGTCGGCACCATCAGACGCGAAGTCACCGACCGACTCCTCATCATCAACGAACACCACCTGAGAACAGTCCTCGGCCGCTACGTCTCCCACTACAACCACCGCCGACCCCACCGGGCACAACAACTCATCCCACCACGACCAGACCACCCAATCGCCGAGCCAGGCTGCACGCCGATACGTCGCCGAACAGTCCTCGGCGCTTGATCAACGAGTACGAACCCGCGGCAGCCTAACAAGCAGGTCAGACCGCATGGCCGACTTTTGGCACCCCACAGGGCATTCGATACTGGGCTTCGACCCCGCAGGTTCCCCCACGAGCCCGCCAGTCTGCTACGGGCCTCCTGACAGCTACCCGGACCGGACTCACACCGGCAAGCGACGACGAGCTGACAACCAAAGATCACCTCAACACGGCCCCTCCAGTTTGCTGGTCGCGCGAAACACCTGGGCTAAAGCGTCACATGCCTGCGCGACATTGGGTTCGACGCCATTCCTCCACGCCCTCGACTTGACCCCTACCAACATGTCTTTAATGCGCGGACCGAAATGACTACGCCGGGGGCACCGAAGACCATAGGGCCGGCTGGCGTCGCTTTAGCCAATCGGCCGCCCCATCGGACCATGGAAATACACCATCACGGTCTGGCCAAACTAACATCAGAACAGGGAAGTCGTCGGACTGATAGAAGTTTTCTGCCTGCCCAAGATATTCGTCGTACTTCACCCTTGAGAAATCAACAAACACAACCGAGGTGCCGTCCAGAACTTCAAACGACTCGTCACCATGCGAGAACATCATACCGTTCGCAACGAGTTCCTGGACAGTATGAAGGACAGCGAATTCAGCGTTGATTTCCAAGCCAAAGATAATCACTTCGGGATGCTCGTATGTGTGGAACAGACCGACTGTGTAGGAGAACACTGGCTCTCCTTCCGTTTCGGAAAAGACACCCATCTTGTGGTAGCCATCGCGCCGGATATTGGTCAGCATCTCGATACGATGGCCCGCCTCCCGCAGCTTAGCTTCACGGGCAGACCCACACAATTCACAGGACTCGTCATGCATCGAAACTCCCGGCGTCAGTTGTCCCATTTTTCGCGGTTACACACGCGGCATAGTAGCTGACCGTTCGATGGGTCTCCGGAGCCACCACGAGACTTCGGCGTAATGTGATCAACTTGCCCTTCGTTGGCCGGCGGAGTAACGCCCCGCTGCGATTTCAGTGGCTTCACTACTTCAGCGCCACAGATCTCGCAAATATTGACGCCCTCGTTTGCCGCCGCATTCTCGCCCCAC
This sequence comes from Glaciihabitans sp., assembly GCA_036008825.1. Lineage (GTDB taxonomy): Bacteria > Actinomycetota > Actinomycetes > Actinomycetales > Microbacteriaceae > Glaciihabitans. Next base: position 986 of record DASYMY010000615.1, on the reverse strand, counting down.
ACTTCGTTCTTTCCGGCCGGAGTAAACGGCTTGTCTGGGCGGCTACCCGGCGCGCACCCGTTGACATTGTGGACGAGAACCGGTGTGGTGCCTGCCTGTACATAGTACGTGTGGACGGCGTCGACGGTCAGGTTGTAGGTGCGGATCGTCGCCGTATAGCGACGGAGTGTGAGAACAGGGGCGTGACCGTCACCAGGCGTGTTGAGTTGGTCGCCGAACTCGAGGTCAGTGGCATTGGTCCACGCATGGGTGGTCGTATCCCAGAAAAGGTGATGGGCGGTGGAGGTGATCGACTTCGGGCCGGCCGGCGTGCCCACCGAGACGTCCACGAAATCCCGGTCACCGTCCGTCACATGCAGGGCGGTGACGGTGTGCCGCTGGGTCTTGTCACTGTCGGGTTCGGCGTTCGCAACATCATCGCCTACCCGAACCTCATCAATCGGCTTGCCGGTCCCATCGGCCATGAGAACAGGAGTGTCCCCAGCGAAACTGTTGGGACAGCCAGGGCCTCTTGACACCTACACAGGAGTGCCGGTCCACTTGCCGGGGCGGGTGCTGGCGGATCTGGCGGTGATGATCGCCGACGGCGGTGACGCATTGGCGCACCTGGCGACGCTGCGCGATCAGGATAAACTGTTCGGCCCGGTGGCCAGCGACGCCACCGCGTGGCGGGTGCTCGACCGGGTCGACGCCGAACATCTCGACCGGCTGCGTGCGGTGCGCGCCACAGCGCGGAACGGGCCTGGGCCGCCGGAGCAGCCCCCGATATGACTGCCGGACTGGTGATCGACATCGACGCGACGATCACCCTCGCGCACAGCGAGAAGGAGAACGCGGCGAAACATGGAGCTTCATTCAAAATCCCATGTGACGGAAAAGAAGAATAATGCCCGCGCTGCGTCAAATGAATCACGATAGGTGGAGTATGGGCGCCGGTAGTCGATGTGGAGGATCCGCCAGTTCTTGAAGTGTGCTACGAGTCGTTC
>DASYMY010000614.1:0-2776 GCA_036008825.1 Glaciihabitans sp. | reverse complement strand
ACTTATTAGTGCGTTTGGATTCATAATGGTTCATACGGATTCACTTCTGTTATTTTGCGCACCTCTGTTGAACCCGTTGAGGTGACAATAGGTTCAGAAATATAGTTCGGTAATTTTCTGCCCTCGGTCCTCGGCCTTCGGCGTGTCGAAGCCCGGTCGAGAACGAATCCGTTCAGGCAGAGACACCATCGATGAGCGAATAACGCCGGCGGGCTTCTCCGGTGTTATCGCGGCTTCTGTTGCCGTTCCACGGCGGACGCCCATACCCATGCGCGGGTGACGCCACCGTCGGGTAGATCCCACTCCACGAACACCGCTTTCGCCGTCCACGCGACCGCGCGCCCCTCGGCGCGGATAGCTGTTTCCGGGTACCGCACCCACGCCCGCACCGGAATCGGTTCTGCCGGTTTGGTGAGCTTCTGGTCTTCCTTATCGAGTTCTGCGTCGGTGAGGCTGATGGGCTGCGCCCGAGTCAGCATCTGCTCGATCCTTCGGTCGATCCCGGCCGCTACATGGCTGGGGTATCTCTTATTGGTGCCCATCCACCCAGACTAAACACTTTCGAACATATGTTCGAACCCATGTTTTTTGTCATGCGCGGACGGTGGGGGAGTGCGGAAAACATAGTGCTGCGCGCGGTGGTGGCGGTACCGTCAAGTCATGTGCGGACGATTTGCGATGAGTAAAGAAACCGATGAACTGATCACCGAGTTTGTGGCCCAGGGCGGCGATTTCCGGGAGTGGCGTCCGAACTGGAATATCAAACCCACCAACACCATCCCCGTACTACTGGACTCCGCCAAGGGAGAGGGCGAGGTGGTGCGCCGCCTCGAGCCGGCCCGCTGGTCCTTGACCCCGCCGTGGTCGAAGGAGCTGAAAACGAAGTTCCCCACCTTCAACGCCCGCTCCGAGGGCATCACCGATAAAGCCACCTGGAAGAGCCCGGTGAAAACCCACCGCGCACTGGTACCGGCGTCCGGCTATTACGAGTGGCAGACCGATCCCGACACAAAAGAAAAAACCCCGTTCTACATCCATGCGGCCGATGACGAGCTGTTGCTGTTCGCCGGGTTGTATTCCTGGTGGAAAGACGCGTCCAAACCGGAAGGGGATCCGGACGAGTGGACGCTGACGGCCACGATCCTGACCTCCGTTGCAGTGGATGAGTTGCTGGGCATTCACGACCGCAACCCCGTCCCACTACCGAAGAACTGGTGGGATGACTGGTTGAACCCCGAAATTATTGGGGACCAACACTTTGTTGATGCTGCCGTGCAAGCGGCATTACCGGTCGCCTCCGCGCTGCGAATTCGTGAGGTCGCACCGATTCCGTTCAAGGGCAACGGGCCCAGCCTGATCGAACCCGTTGTGAAGTAACGCTCCTTGTCAGTGGCGCTCTGCGCTCAAGTGGTAGTCGGGCCTTCACGTCCTGCTCTGTTGTTGTTGGTTTGAATGAGTGCTGTGCGGAGGGACCGGATCTCGTCGGCGAGTTCGGCAACTTCTTTTTGCGTGGCTGTTTGGGATGCATCGTCGCGTTTGGCGACGGTATCGACAATCCACGACGCTAAGGTCGCGGTGACAACACCGATCAGAGCTATCCCGCCGAGCATGACACCGGCAGCGATCAATCGACCCGTTGTGGTGACCGGATACAGATCCCCGTAGCCCACGGTGGTGATGGTGACAAAGGCCCACCAAAGGGCATCCCCAAAAGTTGTGATGAGCGCTCCGGGGGCATCGCGCTCGGTGTCCAAAATTGCCAGGGCAGCCACGAACGTCAGCACCGCCGTGGAGAGCGCCACATAGACAATGACGCGACCACGGAACGCGTTCCCGGCAATTCCTTGCAGGGTGCGGATCAGGGTCACGAGGCGCAGCAGCCGCAGCGGTCGCAGCGCAGGTAAAGCGATCACGGCAAGGTCGAAGAGGTGACGGTAAAACCATCGCCACCGTTCCTTGGCAAGAGTGAGGTTGACGAGGTAGTCAACAACGAAGGCCAGCCAAGTGACGTTGATGATGACCTCGGTGACGAGCTGCGCTTGTCCCTGCAGATCGGCGAGAACCTCGGTGGCGTAGGCAGCTAGGAACACTAGGGCGGCTATGGCCAGGGGCCACTCCGTGAGTTGTTTCCACCGTGTCTGCGTCATGGCAGAAACCTACAACCTCACCAGCACATCAACAGACCTAAAAATCTCGCCAACGGTGGTGCTTAGGTCTAGAACGCTGGGGGAGCCGGCTACGCCAGCCACACCAGTTAAAGGCATTTTTTTCTTGGTGGTGGCCGATCGTAGTTCGCTGCGCGCCTTGCGTGCCCAGCTTGTCGGACGCGGTCGCAGGCTCCCTTATTTCGCCCGACAACCCGGTCACTACAGGCACTTCGCTTCCTATCGATTCTCTCGCCACCAAGGGCAAAAAAACGGTGGAAGACGAAGGAGCAAAGACCATGACAACACCAACCGAGACCACCACCAACACCAGAGATACAAACCACGCAGCGTGGATGATCCAACACCTCACCGGTTCCATTCGCCGCCGTGAGCGCCTGCTGACATTCACCGGCTGCGCCACACCCCACACCCCAGACACCCCGGCCGTCATTGCGGAACGCACCGCACGGCAGCTCGCGGCGATCGAGGATCTACAGATCCAGCTCGCCTACTGGGAGGGCATCAACGCCCACACCACGACCACCACGAACGCTTAAGGAGCAGACCCCATGACCGATTACATCAGCACCAAAGAGACCGCCAAGCTAGTTCGCCAGGCGTTGAAGAAC
>DASYMY010000613.1:0-10888 GCA_036008825.1 Glaciihabitans sp. | reverse complement strand
GGACCGAATCGAGGTGCTGAACCAGGCGGGAATGCTCTCCCCGAAAACGGTCGCAGCCGCAGCATTCAGGGTCGCCTGAGCATCTTCCTCGGGGGTCCACAAGGACGATGGATAGGTATCGACCACCGCGGCAGGGTATTGCCAGACGCTCACGGCTTCCACGGCCGCCGTGAGCGGCCCGGCCAGTTCGACCGCCTTCCGCAACGCGTCGATGGACGAGTCGGAGCCATCCACCGCCACCACGATTCGCCGTTCCCGCGCGTCAGTGGCCGTGAGCGGAAGAGCCTCCGGCCCCGTGGTGGTGTCATTTGTGGTGTCGTCGGTTGCAGCGTTCATCATGGCTTCACCCTTGAGCTGCGGTAGCGCGTGTCACAAGGGCCCAAGGTCACACCCGTCAGAAAACGGGTTGCAGGTGCGCCACTGCTCAGGGGGAGAACGAGGAGGCTGCGGGACCTCCGCCCCTACGAGAAAGGTCGAGTTCGGCGCAGTGTCGTGGCATGACCGCGCCAACCACGCCACCGTCCACCGCTGACCAGGTGATTCAACAGGCTGTCACCGACGAACTGCGGTGGACACCCGAGGTGAACGCGGCGCACATTGGGGTGTCGGTAACCGAGGGAGCAGTTGCCTTATCAGGCGAGGTAGATTCCTTCGCAGAACGGCTCGCTGCTAGGCGCGCGGCGTGGAGGGTGAAGGGCGTTGCGGTTGTTGCAGATGAGCTTCTCGTGCGCCCATACACGGATACACCTACCGATATCGACATTGCCACAACGGTGCGCAACACCCTGCAGACTGCCGCAAATATCCCGCATGAGGGTTTGCAGGCCGAAGTTGTCGACGGCGGAGTAGTGCTGACCGGATCGGTCGAGTGGAACTTCGAACGTGAAGCGGCCCGCCGAGCGGTGGAACATCTGGCCGGGGTGCGCTTTGTTGACAACAGGATCACGCTCATTCGTAAACCTTCAGCGGAGAACACTCGGGAGCTCATCCAGTCAGCGTTGGTGCGCAATGCACTTGTTGATGCTCGAGCGATCGATGTTCGTGTCTCGGGAACCCGAGTTGTTCTAACCGGTTCGGTGGGATCGTGGGCGGAGCGCAATCAAGCTGAGCGGGCCGCGTGGTCATCGCCGAATGTGACCGCCGTGGACAATCACATCACTATCCGATCTCTCGACAGTGAGCAGTCGAATACGGGCGAACCCCACGATCAGGAGGTGTAGTGATGTGCCGCTCCGCTTTATCGCGTCGGCGCATCGGTGTGACGCGTTTCTAATTTCACCGCTACAGCCTGAGTGCGCCGTTGCAGGCCTAACTTGCTCAGCACGCTGGAGACATAGTTTTTGACTGTCTTCTCCGCAAGGTCAAGTACTTCACCAATCTGCCGATTTGTCAGCCCGTCGGCGATCAGCTCAAGCACTTCGCTCTCACGAACACTCAACGCATCCAGGGGAGAATGCTCCGGGAGCGGAACACGCATGGCTTCCACCGCTTTGTTTCGCAGGGAGGGATGCAACAGGGTTCGCCCCGCCGCCGCCCGACATACCGCATCAATCAGCCCGGTGCTTCGAATGTCCTTCAGAATGTAGCCCACCGCTCCCGCAATAACCGCTGCGTAAATCGACTTCTCATCATCGTGGGCCGTGAGAATAAGAAACCGAATATTGGGGTAGTCGTCGTGTAAATCGCGACAAACGTCAATGCCGCTGCCGTCGGTGAGACGCACGTCAAGCAGTACAACGTCGGGTGCGGTCGCCGCGATCCGCACCCGCGCTTGCGCTGCCGTACTTGCTTCACCCACCACCTCGATATCAGCTTCCGCACTGAGCAAATCGGCCACACCACGCCGGAACATCTCGTGGTCGTCTACCACAAAGACCCGAATACGCTTACGCGGACTTTCACCAGCGGATGTCTCAACCTGGCTGGCCCCACGCCGAAGCTTTGCGCTCCAGCGTAGACGAGTGCGCCCGTCCTCGGTGTGCACCGTGCACGTTCCCTCCCGCTGTCGGGCACGCGTATCGAGGTCAGCGAGTCGGTCGAGAACCCGGTCGTCCATGTGGAACACCCCGTCGTCGGTGATTTCCAGGATCACCATTCCGTCGGTTACTGAGACGGACACACTGATTTCTCTTGCTGCTGAGTGCGCCACAATGTCGGTGAGTGCCTCGCGGGCGACCCAGATGACCTCATCGGCAGTGTCTCCCACCACGAGCAGATCGACGGGGCCGGTGAAGCTGAGCCGAGGGGACGCTCGGCCGTGCGTGACCGAGTTGACGGTGTCAATGAGCCGATGACGCAATTGTGCGCCTGGGTCGCTGCTGTTGCCCGACAAAGCAAAGATCGCGGTTCGAATTTGAGCAATAGCACCATCGAGATCGCCAATGAGTTGGTCAATCTGGCGGGCAGCCCTGCCCGGCGGCAGGGTGCTGGCCACACCCTGCAACTCCAACCCGGTAGCAAAAAGTTGCTGAATGACATGGTCGTGGAGGTCTCGGGCGATACGACCGCGATCCTCCAAAAGAACAACCCGTTGCTGATCCGCTTTGGCGTTAACAAGCTCGATAGCCAAACTGGCTTGTCCGGCGAAATCAGCTGCCATGTCCAGATCGGTTGGGGTGAACGCGGTAGCACCAAGCGAGCGGCCCACCGCCAAGACGCCGAGCACGTTGCCCGATGCCAGCAACGGCACCATCATGGTTGGCCCGAGTCGGTGCTGCTCTTCTGGCAGCACAACCACTTCTTCATCGTCGCCTAATAGTCGCGGCTGCCGGCTGAGCATCACCCGATCAGAGAGGCTGCCCGCTCGCGGAAACAGTGTCCCTTCTGCGGTGTCGGCACCCGTGCCGCGGGCGACGCTAATAAGCAGATGGGAGGGGTCATCCGCTGGCACAATCACACGCACGCAATCGGCTGCGGCGAGCTCAAGAACGCGGGAGGCGAGCACGGAAACGGCCGTGGCCTGATTGCCGGAGATCGCGGTTGCGGTGACTTCGGCGGAAGCCGCGGACCAGGCCTGGCGGCGTTGAGTCTCGGCGTACAGCCGCGCGTTGTCGATGGCGAAACCTGCTGTTGCCGCCAGAGCGGTAACCAGTTCTTTGTCGTCTGGGGTGAAGCCGCAGGGAGACGTTGTTGTGAGGTAGAGCGTTCCGTACAGCTCGTCGCGCACTTTAACGGGCACACTGAGAAAACTGTCGAGTTGGTGGCGGGAGGATTCGCTTCGGGTGGCGTCGTAGTGGTCGCTGAAGTGCTCGACTCGGATGGGGTACGGGGTCTCAATAACAGTGCGCAGGAATCCGCCCGCGCTCGCCTCACTTTCAGAGGTCACCTCAGAAGCGGATGGCACGGCAAATTCAGCGAGGCTCTCGTGCGCCGTTGTGATGCCAAGAGCGCCATAGTCGGCGCCGGCCAACTCCACCGCTGACTCAACAATTCGAGTCAGTACCGTTGACAAATCAAGCTGTTGAACAACACTCTCTGTTGCCCGTAGTAGAGCCCGTAACCGTCCCTGCGTCGCAAGGACATCTCCGGCAATTCGTACCAGGTCGCTGAGGGAGCGGTCCAGTTCGGTGCGCGGTGTATCAGGGAACTTCAGCACACCTTCGTAGTCCATTTCGCCCTTCCGTCTTGGTGAGACAAGCGATATGAGTCGGCCTGTGTATTTGCCTCCTCAGCGCCACCATAGCCCGCTCGATGGTGGGCGTGAAGCCCCTCCGAATACTGGTCCTTTTTGCTAGCGCGACCGCGGACAGTGGTGCCCGCGATGGTGTCGAGGTGGTCTCGCGGGGCGGCGGCGGGGCCCGGGCACTGTGGTATCCGCTCCGGTTTATGGCAGTGATCGGCATCTCTTGTTCGGCAACGATTGCGGCGTCAATTGGTATTAGGGGGGACCTTTGGCCTTGCCTTGCTCAACAGAGGAGGCGCACGATCGAAATGCGCGGCCCCAACAAACAAATACTGGGCTGCGCGGTGCCAACGGCGAGGAGTGAGGTTATGGTCGCACGCACTGTGGTTGCCTGGGACGGGTCGGCTAAGGCAGACGAAGCGCTGCGGTGGGGGGTTGCCCGAGAGCGGCAACTGGGGCAGACGATTCACATCGTGCGGGTGGTGGATGAGTCCAACACCACACTGGTTTCATCTTTTGGCGGTCGAGACCACCTGGTCGATGCGGCATTCGATACCGTCGCCGAAAAAGCGCATGAGGTGCGTCGGGCGCACCCAGAGCTGACGGTGTCCACCGATGTGGTGTTTGGTTCACCGGTCGAGGAACTACGCAAATTCGCCGCAGCCGACAGCGTGCTGGTGGTTGGCACAGACAAAAGAAGTGTCAGCAAGCGCCAGCAACGATGGTCGGTGGGGTCCAGACTGGCGTCGTCGCCACGGGGGCCTGTTGCCATGATTCCGCGGCACGTGCAGGGTGAGCGGTCTGGTGTTGTTGTGGGGGTCACCGGTTCGGAAGAATCCACCAGGGCCGCATTTTTCGCCGCAGCGGAAGCGAGCAGGTGGTCTGAAGAGTTGCACGTTGTGCTCGTTTGGTCGGAGCCTCCGGTTGAAGGTGTTCGTGGGCTCAACCCAGAATTCACGCGATGGCTGCGTGTCGCGCACGAAGAACTGTTGGAAGAAATTCTCCTTCCAGTTCGTCAGTCATACCCTGCGGTCACCATTCGCGCGCACTTGGAGAACGATTCCCCGGTGCCTGCCCTCCAGCGTTACGCACACACCAGTTCTCTTCTCATCGTGGGATCACGACGTCGGGGGTCGATTGGCCGGCTGCTGCTCGGATCGGTGGGCCATGCACTGGTGCTTGGCATCGAGTGTCCCATCATTGTGCTCGGACCGTGACCGGGCGGTAGCGGAGGAATGGGCCCATGAAAGCGTTCGTTGTCTACGAGTCGATGTTCGGAAACACTCGGCGTATTGCTGAAGCCATCGCCTCGGGGTTAGAGATCGTGGGCAACGTCACGGTGCAGTGTGTGACCGACACCCCGGCGGAGGTTCTATTCGACACCGACCTGCTGGTTGTGGGTGGCCCCACCCACGCCCACTCGTGGAGTTCGCCAACAACCCGAGCTGAAGCGGCCAAGCTTGCAGCGGACCCCAACCGGGCCTTGAGCGCGGAACCGAACAGCACAGGGCAGGGACTACGAGAGTGGGTACCTGCTCTGCCATTTTCTCGACGGTTATGTGCCGCTTTTGACACGCGTGCGGATGCGTTGCGGCTGCTCACGGGAGCTGCTGGGGTGCGAATCGACAAAGAACTGCACAAGCGGGGCATGCGCACGGTCAGTCCGCCCGCGAGTTTTCTGGTCGATTCTGCAAACAGTTTGCTGCCGGGCGAGGAAGACCGCGCACGGGCCTGGGGACTTCATGTTGCAGTTGCTGCTGACGGTGATACTTACGGCAAATCAGTGTTCTCCAGCGTGTAACACTCAGCGCCCGCGCGCCTCTCTGTCGAGCCTGGGATCGGGTCGGTCTACCAGCGCCCGCAGAGCGAGCAGGATGGTCAGAACGTCTACCGCCTCTTGAAGGGTTGCACCCACAATTGCCGGCAGTACCCCAAAGGTGGCCACAACCATCAGAGCAAGGCTCAGCCCCACACCCAACCAGATCGCATCCAGCGCGATCCGAGTGGTGCGCCACCCGATGGACACCGCACGCGCCACCCGGGAAATGTCGTCGAGCAGAATCACCACGTCAGCAGATTCGCTCGCCGCCGTCGACCCACGAGCTCCCATCGCCACCCCAATATCCGCCGCGGCAAGCACGGGAGCGTCGTTGACCCCGTCACCGACCATCATGAGCGGCCGAGCGCTCTCAGCTCGGATCGCCGTCACTTTGTCCTCAGGAAGACACTCCGCCAGAATGCTCGCAATGCCGAGCTGATCACCAACGTGATGGGCGGTCGCCGCCAGATCACCCGTCACCATCACAGTGCGGGTTACGCCCATCCGCGCCAGGGCCGCGAGCGTGTCGGCGGCCTCAGGGCGTACGGCATCCGCCAACAAAATGTCACCCGCAAACACCCCATCCACGGCAGCGTAAACAGCCATCTGACCGCTGTGCGGAGCGGCGGATGACACTGGACCACTCACCGACGAAATGAACGACCGTTTTCCCACGGCAACGCTGCGACCGTCGATGATCGCCAGCACCCCTTGCGCCGTGACTTCTCGGCTCTCACTGGCGGGGCGCAGATTCACACCACGATCCGCGGCGGCCGCGACCAGAGCCGCCGCAAGGATGTGGCCTGAATACTGTTCGGCGCTCGCCACGAGTGTGAGCAGCCCGTTGGCGCTGAAACCGCCGCGGGGTCGCACCGCAACCACCTCAGGTCTGCCGGTGGTGAGGGTGCCGGTTTTGTCGAATGCCACCGTCCGTACGCGGGACAACTGTTCAAGAGTGCCCCCGGTGCGCACAATGATTCCAGCCTTCGCGGCGCGACTGATACCGGCAATGTACGCAACGGGCGCGGCGATTAGCAGCGGGCACGGGGTGGCAACAACGAGCACCTCGGCGAACCGCACCGGATCTCCGCTGAGGTACCAGGCCAGCCCCGCGATTGTGAACGCGGTGAGGGTGAAGGGGATAGCCACCCGGTCGGCCAACCGCACCAGCGGCGCGCGGCTGTTGGCCGCTTCGCTCACCAAATCGACCACCCGCTGATACTGACTGTGCGCGGCGATCGCGGTGGCAGTCAGCTTAAACGCCTCATCGGTGTTGAGAGTGCCGCTAAGGATCGTGTCCCCGGCGGTGTGCGAAACGGGCAGGCTCTCGCCGGTGAGCTGCGACTCGTCAACATCGGCGGCGGGGGAGTCGAGCGTTCCGTCCACTGGCACCACTTCGTGCGGAAGTACCAGCACTCGATCGGCCACCGCCACCTCGTCCGCGGCGAGCTCGATCACCGCGCCGGTCGTATCTACACGGTGGGCAATGCGCGGGGCGCGGGCCAGGAGTGCCTCCAGTTCGTGTCTCGCGCGGTGTCCGGCGTACTCCTCAAGGGCTTCCCCACCGGCGAGCATTAAACAGATCACCAGGCTGGCCCAGTATTCCCCCACCATGACGGTGCTGAGTATTGCGGCGAGCGCAAGAATGTCGAGCCCGAAGGTTCCGTGCCGCAGTTTGCGAAGCATCCGCCATGCTTCGGTTGACGCGATGATGAGGGCGTAACCGCTGACAAAAACGCGGGCAAGTGCTTCAGCACCACTTAGATGCAGGAGCACCCCACCAACACCGACCAGGACGGTGACCGCAACAACCGGATACCGGCGGATCTGGGTGAAAAACCCGTCTCGGCGGTCTGGTACTTCAGGCTTATCCGGTGGGTGTGCCGTGGCCGCCTTGGTCGGTGCCGCGTCCATTCGTGGTATTCCTCTCACGTTCACGTTCACGTTCACGATCGGCGAGTACCGGCTCTTTGCCGCCTTGGTCGAGGCGGAACGGAGGATACTCGTCCCGGAACAGTGCCGTGTATGTCAGCACGCGGTAGACCCACCGGTTGATTCCGAGCACAAAGTCGAAGAGGCCCTGCGGATACCTCCCGGTGAAGAGCAACACAATTGCGGCAATCAGCACCAGCAGGGCGATCAGTGAGATCGTCGCGGAGTACCCGTTGTAGCCCTGCGCGTTCCACACCCACACCGTGGCCCCTGAGGTAAACAGCGACACAATCAGCAGGTGGGGGATGGCCAGCAGCCACCATTTGACCAACACTTTGCCCCGCGACAACCGTTCGGGGTATGGGATATCGAAGGTTGCCGGGTAGGGTGCCGGTGCCAGCGAGAACGGGGGATACTTGTCGGTTCCGAGAGCCGAGTATGAGTAGAACAGAACCCGCCAGTTCCAGCGCAGTACCCCCACCGTGTAGTTGAACAAAGGCTTCGGATACTTGCCGGTGAAGAGAATTGCGAAGAAGGCAATGACGGTGATGACGCCAAACCCGAACCACAAGAACGCCAGAAGGAAGTAGTGCGGAATGGCCAAAAACCACTTCACCAACCACAACCACCTCGACAAGGTGGGATCATGTTCCCCGGTGAGCCGGGTCGGGTAGCCTGCGCCGGGAACAACCGCCTCGGTGGGCGGTGGCACTGTGCGCGCAAGCAGCAGGGCGCCAAAGATCACCAAGCCCAGCCCCACCAGCAGCGTTACGAGCCCAGTGACAATGAGAGCAGCCGCTGCTGAGCCGAACAGGTCCGAGACCACACCGAGGGTCAATTCAGCGTCCACCCGAGCGGTGGCGTCTGCGTTCATCACCACAACAACCCAGCTGCCGGACTGCGCCTCAATTGACACTTCTTGCTGCCCGGTTCCCTCGGCTGACATCTCCCAGAAGGTTTGATCACCCGGCGGCTGCGGGGTGGCCGTTCCCTCAACCTCGTCGTAGTTCGTCCCGAACGGGGTTATCCCGACCGAGGTCACCCGGTCATAATTCACTCCAGCCAGGTAGTCGAGGACGTCAGCGCGCGGACCAATCCCCACAAAGATGCTGGTGTCAGGGTTTGCTGCCTCGGCGCGCAACCGAAGACTTCCCAGAGCGGATGCCGCGTTCTGGGCATTCGCATCCAGCTCGGGAATGGTGGCAGACGGCGAGACCAGAGCGTAAGTGTCGGTGGACAGATCAGCTGAGGGGAAGGGAACAAATCCCTCATCCTCTTGGATGGCCGCAGCGACCGCCGACGCGATGCCGGCGCCGAGGGAGGCCAACCCGGTCAGGGCCACGAGGGTGCCAAAAAAGAGCATCAGCAGACCACCCACAACAAAGGGCCGAGTGTTGAGCGGTACGTGCGTTGTGCTCATGGTGTGTCCTCTCTGCGCCCGAATATCAGATCAGGCAATGGATGATGTGGGACTACTCGGGTACAACAACAACGGGGCATGGCATGTTCAAAAGCACGTCGTGGCTCGTGGAACCGAGCAACAACCCGGCGACAGCCCCGCGACCGTGCCGGCCAACAACCAACACAGACGCGCCCGTGCCCTCGCCGAGAAGGGCGACAACGGCGGGCCCTTCTTTCAACACACCTCGCACGGTCAGACGTGGGTCAGCTTCGCGAATCGCGGCGACCTCGCGCGACAGTGTCTCGTGGTGGGCGGCTTTCATGGAATCCCACAGCGCCGCATTGCTCAGCATCTCTACCGCAACAATTGGCGGAATATGCCAGGCGTGCACCACAACCAGGTGCCGGTGTCGTTCCGACGCGAACTCCCGTGCAAACCGGATGGCGGCAGGCTGCTCGTTGACGGCATCAAACCCCACCACTACCGGACCAGCGCTGGGCGTCCACTGAACCGGCACCACCACGGTTGGGCAGTGTGTAGTCGCCGCCACCCGTAACGGCAGCGTTCCGTACACCGCGCCGCGCATTCTGGTCGGTTTGTGAGTGCCGAGTACCAGCAGGTCTGCTTCCCGAGAGGCCCGCGCAATTTCCGTTGGCGCCAGCCCGTTGCGCACGGTCTGCGTAAAGCGCACCTGTGGGGCGGTCCGCGAGATACGCTCAGCCGCTCGCTCCAGCACGCTCTCATACAACGGACGGAACTGACTCGCACTGTCGCCGTAAGGGGACCAGACGGAGTCGTACACGGTCACAATTTGCAGTTCCGTTGGGGTAGTCCGAGCCAACTCAATGGCCCAATCAAGCGCGGAGTCGCTCGCCTGGCCCCCGTCAACGGCCACCACAACACGTCCCATGATCGTTACTCCTCCTCGACCTGCGCGAAGCGGTCGCCTCCGACCGCTAGCTCACCTCTAGCTGTGACGCTCGCAGGCGCTACCCGCCCTGAGCAGGGCCGAAAGTCCTGCCCCCAGACGGCAGCGAGTGTTCAGTTGTGGCCCGTAGACTCACATTTTTGACGGTGACCAACGCTGGGTGACCAACGCTAGGTGACCGACGCAGAGTGAAGGGGAACAGATGCCACGCCAGCCCCTTCCGCCGCGAAAAACACCCCCTCGGCAGAAGGCGGTGTCCCGGCAAAAGACAGCGTCTCGGCAAAAGGCAGCGTCTCGGCGATCTGCTTCCGCCCCGACGCCTCCGCGGCGAAACCGTTCCGATCGAGCGCTGCTTCGCACCTTTGCGGCGCTGCCCCTCGTGGCGCTGGCCGGCCTCATCGTGTGGGTCGCCGTTGATCTGGCATCTACCGTTCAGCACAACAGCGATATCACCACCTCAGGCGGAACGGACGCCATCCTCATCGAATCCATCTCGCCGCCCGATGTATTGTCTGTGCCCGTCCAGTCCGACACGCGCACGGCAAACAATGGAACCTATCAACAAGCGGATGCCACCTGGGTGGCCGCTACAGCTGACGCGGCGGGGATACCGCCCCGGGCGCTCGCCGCGTACGCCAGCGCAGCGGCAACTCTCGCGGTCGAACAGCCCGACTGTCAGATTGGCTGGAGCACCCTTGCTGGTATTGGCCACATCGAGTCCGGCCACGCCAGCCACGGGGGAGTCGAGCTGCTGGAGGACGGTTACACGGATGACCCCATCCGTGGGCCCGCCCTCGACGGCGGCGATTTCCAGGCCATCGGCGACTCAGACAACGGGCGTTGGGACGGCGACGATCAGTGGGATCGGGCCGTTGGCCCTCTCCAATTCATTCCGCAAACCTGGGCCACCTGGGGTGCTGATGGCAACGGGGACGGTCAGGCTGACCCCAACCAGATTGACGACGCTGCGCTTGCAGCGGCTCGCTATTTGTGTCATTCCGGCGACCTGACCACCAGCCAAAGCTGGCAGGACGCCATATTTACCTACAATCACGACACCGCATACGTGGCCGATGTTGCGGCGGCGGCCTCACAGTACGCCGTAGCGTCCCGGGGCGGTAGCTAGGGGAAGTTTCTCGCCCAGCGCAATCACAAGGTCTATACAAATTTGTAGTAGATACTTAA
>DASYMY010000612.1:0-10490 GCA_036008825.1 Glaciihabitans sp. | reverse complement strand
CAGCGCCGGTGGTACCGCAGCGCAGTACCCGTTTTACGGTCAGCACCAGGCGGGGATCGTCACACCGGCACAGGACCGGCTCCATTTTGCGTCCTTTGACGTCAGTGACATCAGCCGTGCCGAGCTAGCCGAGTTGCTGAGCGACTGGAGCGCTGCGGCTGCCCGAATAACCTCTGGTCTCGGAGCGGGCCAGTATGGTGCAGCCCAGGGCCCGTATGACGCCCCACCGGACGATACAGGGGAAGCACTGGATCTGCCCGCAGCAGGCCTGACCATTACTTTTGGCTTCGGGCCATCACTGTTTGACGACCGCTTTGACCTCGCCACTCAACGACCCGCTGCGCTCATCGACCTTCCGCATTTTCCCGGCGACAGCCTCGAGGCCACCCTGGTGGGTGGTGATCTGTGTGTGCAAGCCTGCAGTGATGACCCACAGGTCGCCGTCCACGCAATCAGAAACCTGTCGAGAATTGCGTTTGGGCGGGCAAGGCTGCGCTGGTCACAATTGGGGTTCGGCCGCACCTCCTCAACCACCCGAGCGCAGCAGACGCCGCGCAACCTGTTTGGTTTCAAAGATGGCACCGCCAATATGCGGGCGGAGGACACCACTGCCATCAACCGCAACGTGTGGGTGGGGTCCGGTGACGGTGCAGCGTGGATGACCGGGGGCAGTTACCTGGTCTCTCGCAAGATTCGGATGACTATCGAAACCTGGGATCGCACCTCCCTCCGCGAGCAAGAAACAGTGGTGGGACGCACGAAGGGTGAAGGCGCTCCCCTCAGCGGCGGCGATGAGTTCACCCAGCCCGATTTCACGGCAACAGGACGGGCGGATGCCCCACTCATTGATGCTGCAGCCCATGTCCGGCTGGCGCACCCCGACCAGAACAAAGGAGCAGCTATTCTTCGGCGCGGATACAACTTTGTTGATGGCAATGACGCCCTCGGGCGCCTGAACGCTGGACTGTTTTTTATCAGCTTTCAGCGAGACCCGGCCACCCAGTTTGTGCCCGTGCAACTGAACCTCGCCCGTAACGACGCGATGAACGAGTATGTCCGTCACGTCGGTTCCGCAATCTTCGCCATCCCGCCGGGAGCATCCCGCGACTCATATGTGGGAGCACGCCTGTTCGGCCAGTAGCGACGCACCAAGTCCGCCAAGCAGCGGCGCACCGAGGTCTGCTCCCCCGCTGAGACACCAAGAAGGTAGCTGAGCGAGCTACTGGGGCAGGCTGCTCACGGTGACGTTCGCGGTGTAGGTGTCTTCGACGTCGTCCGTCACCACTACCGCGATGGCGTAACGACCGTTTGCGTAGCCGGCGGTTCCGCCGGTCTGATCCAGCAGCGGAACGTTGCTTGATGCGGCGTACCCGGCAGCTTTGAGATCGAGATCAAACTGTTCGGGGGTTGGTGCAGTGACCTTGACAGTGACGTTCCATACTTTTCCGTCGCCCGTGCCCACCCTCTGAGCGTTCAGAACTTCGCCGTCGGGCAAAGGAATGTCGGCGGGGAAGTCGTCCGGAATCTCCGTGCCACCAACACTGACCGTACCGCCGGTGGCGTCCTCCACGATGCTCTGGACAGGAATGCCGGAGCAGCCGGCCATCAATGGTGCGCTGACCACAAGGGAGGCGATCAGCAGGGTCAGGGTGTGGCGACGTGAGGGCATGATGCTTCAGTGTAATAAGCCCAGTTGGCGTTTCAGCTGAGAACGATGGCGCCCACAAACACCACTGGCCACCCCCGAGTAAACCCGGAAATGGCCAGTGATGGTGAAACGGAACGTGTTTACGCGTTCTGCTTCTTGAGACGCGAGACGCGACGAGCGCGGTCGGATGCGGCAAGCTCAAGCTTGCGAATACGCACGAACTCCGGGGTGACCTCAACACACTCGTCTTCACGAGCGAACTCGAGGCATTCCTCGAGTGTCAGCTGGCGCGACGGGGTCATCCGCTCAAACGAGTCCGAGGTGGACTGGCGCATGTTGGTGAGCTGCTTTTCCTTGGTGATGTTGACGTCCATGTCGTCGGCGCGCGAGTTCTCGCCAACAACCATGCCTTCGTACACCTCTTGTGTGGGCTGTACGAAGAAGGACATACGTTCCTGCAGAGCGACCATGGCGAAGGGTGTTGCAACTCCGGCGCGGTCGGCAACGATGGAACCGTTGGTGCGGGTCTGGATTTCTCCGGCCCAGGGCTCGTAGCCGTGGCTGACGGCGTTAGCGATACCGGCACCGCGAGTGATCGTGAGGAACTCGGTACGGAAACCGATGAGTCCACGCGAAGGAACAACGAACTCCATACGGACCCATCCGGTTCCGTGGTTGCTCATGCCCTCCATACGACCCTTACGGGCGGCGAGCAGCTGCGTGATGGCGCCGAGGTACTCTTCGGGCGCGTCAGTGGTGAGGTGTTCGAAGGGCTCGTGCACCTTGCCGTTGACGGACTTCACAACTACCTGCGGCTTGCCAACGGTGAGCTCGAAGCCTTCGCGTCGCATCTGCTCAACCAGGATGGCCAGAGCCAGCTCGCCACGTCCCTGGATCTCCCAGGCGTCGGGGCGACCAATGTCAACCAGCTTGATCGAGACGTTACCCACGAGCTCGCGGTCCAGACGGTCCTTGACCATACGGGCGGTGAGCTTGTGGCCCTTGATCTTGCCGATCAGGGGCGAGGTGTTGGTTCCGATGGTCATCGAGATGGCGGGGTCGTCAACCGTGATGGTCGGCAACGGGCGCACGTCGTTGGGGTCGGCGAGGGTTTCACCAATGGTGATGTCCTCGAATCCGGCGACAGCAACGATGTCGCCGGGGCCGGCCGAATCGGTGGGGAAACGGTCGAGCGCCTTGGTGATCAGCAGTTCGGTCACCTTGGTGTTGAGGACCGTGCCGTCGTGCTTGACCCAGGCAACCGTCTGTCCCTTTTTGATGGTGCCGTTGAAAACACGCAGCAGGGCGAGACGACCGAGGAACGGGGAGGCGTCAAGGTTGGTGACGTGCGCCTGCAGGGGGTGCTCGTCATCAAAGGTGGGCGCGGGAACGTGCTTGAGGATCGCGTCGAACAGCGGCTCAAGGTTGTCGTTGTCGGGAAGGTCGCCATCGTTCGGCTTGTTCCAGCTCGCGGCACCGTTACGGCCGGAGGCGTAGACAACGGGCACGTCGAGGACGGCGTCGAGGTCGAGGTCGGGGTGGTCGTCTGCCATGTCGGAAGCCAGACCAAGAAGCAGGTCCTGGCTTTCGGCGACAACCTCGTCGATGCGCGCGTCAGGACGGTCCGTCTTGTTGACGAGCAGAATCACGGGCAGTTTGGCTTCGAGTGCTTTACGCAGAACGAAACGGGTCTGCGGCAGCGGACCCTCTGATGCGTCAACCAGCAGCACAACACCGTCGACCATGGACAGGCCGCGCTCGACCTCTCCACCGAAGTCGGCGTGGCCGGGGGTGTCAATCACGTTGATGACGATGTCGCCACCGTCGTTGTGCTCGGCGGCGTGAATACCGTTGTAGAGCACCGCGGTGTTCTTCGCGAGGATCGTGATGCCTTTTTCGCGCTCGAGCTCGTTGGAGTCCATCGCACGGTCTTCGAGGTGTGCGTGAGCGTCGAACGAGTTCGTCTGGCGGAGCATTGCGTCGACAAGAGTGGTCTTGCCGTGGTCAACGTGTGCGACGATCGCCACGTTGCGCAGGTCGTTGCGAGTGGCCATTGCCATACGTCTATTCCTTGGTGGGGTGTGCGCGTCGTCTGCGTGACGTCCGCGCAGTTGTTTCAGGCAGCGGCACGGCAGCATTTGACGCTGGGTGAAGGGGTCTTTGAGGCCCGCAGAGCTACATCTACGGTGCCCTACACGACAAGTCTACCGCGTGAAAGCCATTTGGTCATGGCCAGCTGGCGAATAGACGGCGAAAACCGTCCAACCGGGCAGCCATCCCGGGCAAACTTACCTAAGCGGATGCCACCAGCGCGGCTTAGGCGAGCGAGTCCCGTTCAATCTGCCGCAGGGCGCTGCGCTCTTCACGACGAATGCGCTGCTGCTCGGGATCCGGCAGTGGCACCGCGGCGATGAGACGCTTCGTGTACTCGTGCTGCGGGTTGCGCAGTACGTCCTCTTTATTGCCCTGCTCCACGATTAGTCCGTGGTTCATCACAACAATACGGTCCGCGAGCAGGTCGATAACGGCGAGGTCGTGGCTGACAAAGAGGCAGGCGAAGTTGAGTTCCTGCTGCAGCTCTTGCAGCAGGACCAGTACCCGTGCCTGCACTGACACGTCCAGAGCGGAAGTTGGCTCATCCGCTACCAGCAACTTGGGTCGCAGGGCGATGGCCCGGGCGATGCCCACACGCTGACGTTGGCCACCGGAAAGTTCGTTCGGGTACCGGTTCCGGAAGGAACGGGGCAGTTCAACCTGGTCGAGCAGCTCCTCAACACGGGAGTTGATGGCTGCTGCATCGTGTTTGCCGGACAGCAGCAGCGGTTCGCCAATGCTCTGACCGATTGGCCAGCGCGGGTTGAGCGAGGATCCCGGGTCTTGAAAGACGATGCCGATGTCCTGCCGGATGGTGCGCAGCTCCTGGGCGGTCGGCTTGGACATGTTCTGTCCGTTAACCGTCATGGTTCCGCCAGCAACGGGAAGCAATCCAACAACCGCACGCGCGATAGTGGTTTTACCGGAACCGGATTCGCCGACAATTCCGACTACCTCGCCGGAGTGAATCTCCAGCGAGGCGCCCGAGACGGCTTTAAACGCGGGTACTCGACCGCGCTTGGGATATTCAATGTCAACGTCGGTGAGTTTCAGCAGCGGCTCCTCGACCCGCACACGGTCTTCGGTTTCCTTCGCGGCCCCGGTACCCAAATGCGGAACGGATGCCAGCAACTGCTGCGTGTACGGCTCCTTGGGCGCGTTGAAGATGTCGTGGACGGAGCCACGTTCAACAACCTTGCCGTTTTTCATCACGATGACGTTGCTGGCCAGGTCGGCAACAACACCCATGTCGTGGGTGATCAACACGATGGCGCTGTTCAAACGCTGGTGCAAGCTGCGTAGCAGGTCAAGGATTTCGGCCTGGATGGTGACGTCAAGTGCTGTGGTGGGCTCGTCGGCGATGAGCATGTCAGGGTCACACGACAGCGACTGCGCGATCATTGCGCGTTGGCGTTGACCACCCGAGAGCTGGTGGGGGTAGGAGTTGAAGGCGCGGGCCGGATCTGGCATCTCCACCAAAGTGAGAAGTTCCAGTGCACGCTCTTTCGCCTCCGAAGGAGTGAGCGGAAAGTGCACTCGGAGCGCTTCAACGATCTGGAACCCGATGGTGTACACCGGGTTCAGCGCCGTCATGGGCTCCTGAAAGATAACGGCGATGTCTTTACCGCGGGCGCGGCGCAGGGTGGCCTGGCTGGCGCCGATCAGTTCGGTGCCGTTCAGACGGGCGCTACCGCTGGCGCGACCGTTCTTGGGCAGAAGCCCCAACAGTGACATTGAGCTGACGCTTTTTCCGGACCCGGACTCACCAACAATGGCAAGCACCTCGCCGGGGCGGACGGTGAAGTCAATGTTTTCGGTCGCGGTGATCCAATTGCCGTCGACAAAAAAGTCGACGCTGAGGCCGGAGACCTCAAGGATTGGGGCGGTGTCTTCTTTACGAGACGTGGTCGACGCGTTCACTCCGCGGCCTCCAGCGAGATTGGGGTTGTTGGGTTGTGGCGTGCGAGCATAAACCCATGAATGGGTCCATAACTCTCAGGCCGCTTTTTTCGCGAATCGTTGCGGTGACCATCGTGTTGATGGCGATCGCCGCAGTGATCAGCCTGGTGGTTGCCGGCGATTCGGCTACGTTGCTGCGCGGTGTAGCCGGACCACTGTTGGCCGGGTACGCAGCCTGGATGATTCTCTGGCAACCCGCCGTGCACATCAGCGACGGCGGTGTGCGGCTCGAGAACGTGTTCCGCTCCGTCCACGTGTCGTGGCCGGCCATTCAGCGTGTTGACACCAAGTGGTCGCTGACTCTGTACACCGCGTTCGGCAGCTTCGCCGCGTGGGCGGCTCCGGCTCCCGGACGGCACTCCCAGCTCTCCGTCGACCCGGCGAACACCCGCCACTTGCCCGACGCTTCGTACGTCGGTGGCGCTCTGCGCCCCGGCGATGTGCCCGGTACCGCCTCCGGTGACGCGGCCACCATCATTCGACAACGTCTGCAGTCTCTGCAGGAGGCCGGGTTCCTTGACGATGCGCGCCTGGAAAGCCCGAGGGCTCCCGTGCGTTTTCACTGGGTGCGCATCGCCGTGTTGGCCGCGTTGGTTGTCGCGACCGTGGCGAGTGCGATTTCCTGAGCGGGTCACACGCGCTCCCGCGCTGAAGCCTTAGCGTCACGACGGTCGCGGCCGGTGACAACGTTCCACATCTGGCGGTAGGGACCCGTGCTGCCTGGCATCCGCCGTTGACGTGGGTCGAATGCGTCCCGTAAACCGTCACCGATGAAGTTGATGCACAGCGCGATCGTGATGATGAACAGACCGGGCCACCAGAACAACCAGGGGCGGGTTGAGAACGCGTCACGGTACTCGTTGGCGAGCTGACCGAGGGAGACGTCCGGAGGCACAATTCCGAAGCCCAGGAATGACAGGGCAGCTTCAAGCAGGATGGCCGCGCTCATCAGCAGGGTGGTGCTGACGATAACAACACCGATTGCGTTGGGCAGGATGTGCTTGAAGACGATACGCGAGGTGGAAGCTCCGGCAACGCGTGCAGCGTCAACAAACTCTCGTTCACGCAATCCTAGGAACTCACCACGCACCAGGCGGGCCAGTGACGGCCAGCCGACGAGACCAAGAACAACACCAAGAACGGCAGCGCCGAGACCTCCCGTAGCACGGCCGATGACGGCGCCGAGGACGATGACGGGGATCACGATGATGAGGTCGGTGAAACGCATTAGAACGTTGTCGATCCAGCCGCGGAAGTAGCCGGAGATCGCACCAATGACAATGCCGAGGAATGCGGCAATGATGCCGTAGAGAACCATTACAACGATGGACTGCTGAGCGCCTCGCATGACACGCGCGAAGATGTCACGGCCGATGTTGTCCTGGCCGAAGGGGTGTTCACCAAACTGGAAGGGCAGCACCCAGGTGGGTCGTCCCCCGTTCACGATGGGATTCACACGTTCGTACTCCCACATCCACCATCCGGGGATGCGGATGCCGAAGATTGTGGTTCCGATGGAGCTGTAGACGAGGATCGCAACCAGAACCAGCACCACGATGGCGCTCATGGCGCCCTTGTGTCGGAGGAAGCGGCGCCGGACGACGGTGCCCTGGCTGAGGCCTTCGGTTTCGCGCTGTTCGATCGACAGTTCGGAGTTCGTCGACGGGTCATCCAGTGACGGGTCGTTGGGGTTTCCAAGCAGTGGAGTTGTCATGGCTAGCTAATCCGGATTCGTGGATCGAGGACGGAGTACAGCAGGTCGGCGATCAAGTTG
This sequence comes from Glaciihabitans sp., assembly GCA_036008825.1. Taxonomy (GTDB): domain Bacteria; phylum Actinomycetota; class Actinomycetes; order Actinomycetales; family Microbacteriaceae; genus Glaciihabitans. The sequence goes on along the minus strand of DASYMY010000612.1, from coordinate 3,015 downwards.
AACGTCACCGCCAGGGCGCTGGTGATGAGGATAAACGCCATCAGCGGGTTGAGGTCAACGTGGGTAAGGGCGTCCTGGAAAATGGATCCCATACCCTTCCAGGCGAAGATTGACTCGGTAATGACGGCGCCGCCGATCAGACCACCCACGTCGAAGGCGATGATCGTCACAATCGGGATCATGGCGTTGCGGAACGCGTGACGCATGATCACGGTGCGCTCGGTGAGGCCTTTTGCGCGCGCGGTGCGCACGTAGTCCTGGTTCATTACTTCGAGAAGGCTCGCGCGCGAGTAGCGGGAGTAACTGGCGACCGAAATCAGTAGCAGGGTAATGGTGGGCAGCAGCAGGTGGGTGGTGCTGTCCAGCATTCCCTGCCAGATGGAACCTTGAAGGCCAGGGGTGGATGCACCGATGGTGGCGATGGGCCGGCCGCCGGTGTTGGCAACGTAGTCCGGCCACGACTGCAGTGCGCGGTCAACAACAATGAGCACGGCGGAGAAGGCTCCGGTGATCGCGGCGGTTCGCGCGGCCACCATTTTGTCGTTCTGACCCAGCAGGTAGCCGACAACACCAGCAAGTAGAGCGAATCCGATGATCAGCAGGATCGGCAACCAGGCCTCGGCCTGAATGGTGAGCACAAACTGCAGCGGGTACCAGAGCAGTGCACCGACGAGAGCGGTGCCGAGGGAAACGTACAACGCACGCTTGTTGCGGAGCCCGGTGGTGAGCGAGGTAACGATGACAGCACCGAGAGCTCCGAGACCTGCAATGAGCAGAATTCCGAAACCGGGGCGCGTGAACCAATCGGTTGCTACGAGATAGAAGAGAATCGCGGCGGTGATGAGCACCACGGAGCCGAAAACGATCAGACGCGGCTTTGCGTCTCCCCCAATAATGCTCATCCAGATAAATCCGGAGATGAGGGCAATGGCGGCGATTATCAGCGGGGGTATCGAGGGGTCCCGCAGGAAGTCATTGAATCCGATGGCTACGTACTGCTTGAGCAACACGGCGACGAAGAACACCGGGAGGGAGAAGAAGAGAAACGACAGGAACGTCACGGTGTAGTCATACCCGGAGTACTGCCGAAGCGCTGTTGTCATACCAACGGCGACACCGATGACGATAGCGATGAGGGTAGCGATTGTGACCAACTGGATGGTCTGCCACATGGCGTTGCCCACCAGGTCGATGACCGAGACACCCGCGATGGTGGTACCGAGGTCGAATTGGCCAACGAATGCTCCAAGAACTCCGGCCAGCCAGAGGAAGTACCGTGCTGCCGGGGGAACGTCCAAGTTGAGGAGGTCGATTCGAGCGGCAATGAGCGCTTCGCGGTTCGGCGCAGTCGACGAACGGAGGTCCTCGAGAGGGTCACCCGATGAGGCAGCTAAAACATAAATGATGAAGCTTGCACCCAGAAGTACAAAGATTGAGGCGATTAGACGCCTGACGACGAAGTTAAGCACGAGAGTGCATCGTCCCTTTCTCTCAACATCCCCAACGATTCATATCTGAATCACCGTGTGACATGCGCAAGGGTGCCGGGGTCAGCCGACCCCGGCACCCTTGAGCGTTGTATCTCAGTTATGTAACGCTACACGCCTTATTCGGCGTCAGCTTCCACCGGTGCCCACTCCCAGAAGTTCCAGAAGTAGGTCGGGGAAAGGAATGCAGGCTTGACGCCCTCAACCTGGTCGTTCCAGGCGGTGAGGCCCGGGAACTGGAAGATCGGAACAGTCCAGTACTGGCTGGCGATCATCGTGTCGGCCTCAACGAGGAGGTCGCGCTGTGCGTCCGCGTCGGTTTCGGTCTGCAGTTCGTCGAACAGGGCGTCCAGCTCAGCGTTGGACCAACCGAAGTAGTTGTTGATTCCACCGGTCTGGTAGTTCGGGCCAGACTCGCCAACGGCGAGGCTGGTCGACTGCCAACCGAAGAGAGCTACATCGTATGCGTCGGTCGCTTCAGAAAGGTCAGATCCCCATGTGGTGCTGCCGGCGTCGATGAGCGTGATGCCCGCGAGTGCTGCCGACTGGCGCATGAGTTCGAACTCCTGCTGACGACGAGTGTTGGTCGAGCCGTAGAGAACACGAGCGGTGATCGCGGGGGTTCCGGCTTCAGCCAGCAGTGCCTTGGCACCCTCGATGTCGACAGCGTAGTCCGAGTATCCGTTGGTTTCTGCGGAGACGTCGTAGTTCTCGGTTCCGGGAACGAAGACGCTGGAGTTACGCAGTTCAGCGTTCTCCTGGAGAGGAATGATGATCTTCTCGAGGATTTCTTCACGCGGAACGGTCTTGAAGAATGCCTCGCGGATGAGCGCTGCCTTCGCCTCGTCGCCACCGTATGTCGCGGGGTCGAACGGTCCACCGTTGGCAACCTGAACGTCTACGTGCTCGTAGGTTCCCTCAGCCTGGCCTTCGTACTCGATGCCGGACAGTCCCTGCACCTGAGTCAAGAGGTCAGCGGTCGGCTGCCCTGAAACAATGTCAACTTCGCCGTTCTCAAGCGCCTGAATCTGTGCCTGAGGGTCGGTGATGAAACGAACGGTGATCTTCTCGTATGCGGGCTTGACACCGGAGAACTCCGGGTTTGCCGTCAGCGTCACGTACTGGTCGTTGACCAGATCGGTGATCGTGTACGCACCGTTGGAGAGAACCTTCTGGGGCTCTTCGGGCATGTCAGAGAAGCGGTAGCCGTTGTTCCAGACCTCGGAAACCGGGCCGAGCACTGCGGCGTCGCCTTCCTGGATGGCGGTGATAAATGCTTCCTTGGCCTCTTCGCCCGAGTAGTCCTCGTCGGGGAATGCCAGCTGCATGGTGCCGTGAGCCGAAACGCCCACACCCAGTCCAGTTGCAACTTCCCAGTCAACGTAGGGGTCGTCGTAGACGTAGGTCAGGGTCTTGCCGTCGTCGCTGATCTCAGGGATCTCGGTGACGAGGTCAAGGCCGTTGCCCTCGGTTGCACCACTGTTAAAGAAGACCTGGCCTTCAGCGCCGGTCACAGCACCGTCCTCGT
>DASYMY010000611.1:0-3596 GCA_036008825.1 Glaciihabitans sp. | reverse complement strand
CGACGGCAAAACTTGCGCCAGGTGTCTCTGCCGCTGACGTTCGCAGTGCATTCGAAATTGCCTATGCGGATGAACCGTTTGCGCACCTTTTGCCCGCCGGCCAGTTCCCTCGCACAGCCGATACCGTCGGCGCGAATACCGCACTCATCGGACTCGCCGTGGATGAAGCAGCTCACCGGGTTGTGACGGTCACCGCCATCGACAACCTTGTTAAGGGCACAGCAGGAGCCGCTATCCAGTCGACCAACATTGCCCTGGGACTGCCAGAAACCCTGGGGCTCACCATGAACGGAGTAGCACCGTGAGTGTCACCCACGCCCAAGGTTTCACCGCATTCGGTGTTGAGGCCGGCCTCAAACAGAGCGGTGGCAAAGACCTCGCACTCGTGCAGAACCTCGGACCCAGCACCGCTGCCGCCGTCGTTTTCACCAGTAACCGCGCCAAAGCGAACCCGATCATTTGGTCACAACAGGTTGCAGCAGACGGTCGGGTGTCGGCCATCGTCCTCAACTCCGGGGGAGCGAACTGCTACACGGGATCCCGCGGTTTTCAGGTCACCCACGCCACCGCTGAAGCTGTCGCTACCAAACTCAACGTCTCTGCAGGTGACGTACTCGTCTGCTCCACCGGTCTTATTGGTGAGCAGCTACCGCTCGACAACATTCTCACTGCCCTCGAGGGCGCCGAACTCAGCCCCGACGGTGGAATCGACGCCTCGCTGGCGATTATGACCACAGACAGCAAGCCGAAGCGGTCCATTGTGGACGGCGACGGCTGGTCTATGGGAGGAATGGCCAAGGGTGCCGGCATGCTCGCCCCAGGACTTGCCACCATGCTGGTTGTTATTACCACCGATGCGGATGTCTCACCGCTCGAGCTCGACCGCGCACTGCGCGCGGCGACCCGGGTCACCTTCGACCGGCTCGACTCCGACGGCTGTATGTCTACCAACGACCAGGTCACCCTGATGGCCAGCGGTGCCTCCGGCGTAGTACCAGACCCGGAGCAATTCGCGGCGGCCGTCGAAGCGATCTGCCGTGACCTTGCCCTGCAATTGCAGGCCGATGCCGAAGGCTCCAGTCACGACATCGCCATCGAGACGATCAACGCTGCAAGCGAAGACGACGCCGTTGAAGTGGGTCGCTCCGTCGCCCGTAACAACCTTTTCAAAGCAGCAGTGTTCGGCAATGACCCGAACTGGGGACGAGTGCTCGCCGCCGTTGGCACAACGCAGGCCGAGTTCGACCCTTACGCCATCGATGTGGCCATCAACGGGGTTCGCGTGTGTATCTCTGGAGAGCCCGGAGAATCCCGCGACCTCGTTGATCTGACCCCGCGTGCCGTGCATGTGCTGATTGATCTTAAAGCTGGCGACGCCACCGCGACGATTTGGACCAACGACCTTACTCACGATTACGTTCACGAGAACAGCGCGTACAGCTCGTGATCGACGACGAACCCATCGACAATAGCCCGGATGAAGCCGCCGCAAAAGCGGCAACCCTCATCGAGTCGTTGCCCTGGTTAAAACAGTTCGCCGGTCAAACCATTGTCATCAAGTTTGGTGGCAATGCGATGGTAGACGACGCTCTTAAACGCTCATTCGCCGAGGACATGGTGTACCTGCGCTACGCAGGCATCCGTCCCGTTGTTGTTCACGGTGGTGGTCCGCAGATCTCCGCCGAACTGGCGAAGCGCGGAATCACCAGCGAATTTCGCGGTGGTTATCGCGTGACAACGCCCGAAGCTATCGACGTGGTGCGCGAAGTGTTGACCGTTGGGGTGAACGGCGAGCTGGTCGGACTGCTCAACGAGCACGGTCCGCTCGCGGTGGGGCTCTCCGGGGAGAGTAACAACCTGTTTGGTGGACGTCGCCGCGGCGCCATGGTTGACGGTGAACTCGTTGACCTCGGGTTGGTCGGTGATGTTGTCACCGTTGACCCGTCTGTTGTGCGTGAACAGCTCGACCAGGGTCTGATCCCCGTTGTCTCCTCCATTGCCCCTGACCTCGACAACCCAGGTCTTTCACTGAACGTCAACGCCGACTCCGCGGCATCCGCTCTCGCAGTTGCTTTGAATGCCGCGAAAGTTGTGATCCTCACGGACGTGGCCGGGTTGTACCGCAACTGGCCCAACCGGGATTCGCTGGTGTCGGTTCTGCCGGTGCCGGAACTGATTGAGATGTTGCCAAACCTGGAGTCGGGCATGATCCCGAAGATGACTGCCTGCCTTGAAGCGGTGCAGGGCGGTGTCGCAAAAGCGGCCATTATTGATGGCCGTATTCCCCACTCAATCCTGCTCGAGGTATTCACCCAGCAGGGAATCGGCACGGAGGTAGTACCCGCATGACCGAATGGACCGACCGGTATCGCACAGCAATGATGGGTTCAGCTCCATCACCGTTGGCGCTCCTCGACCGCGGTGAGGGTGCCTATGTGTGGGACGTTGATGGCAACAAGTACCTCGACTTTTTGGCCGGTATTGCCGTGAACTCGCTGGGGCATGCTCATCCTGTTCTGGTTGAGGCGATCAGCCGCCAGGCGGCAACCCTTATTCACGTCTCAAACTACTTTGCGACTGCTCCGCAAATTGAGCTGGCTGAACGGCTGCGCCGCCTCACCGGTGCAGGGGACCGAGGGCGGGTGTACTTCGGCAACTCCGGAGCTGAAGCGATCGAAGCCGCGCTGAAACTGTCGCGACTGAACCGCGGCCGCACCAAGATTGTTGCCCTCAACAACTCCTTCCACGGTCGCACCATGGGGTCGTTGTCTCTGACCGGCAAGGCGGCTCTGCGCGAACCTTTCGAGCCGCTAATTCCGGGAATTGTGCACATCGATTCCACGATCGACGCCCTGGAAGCCGCCATTGACGACAGCGTCGCGGCTCTCATCGTCGAACCCATCAAGGGAGAGGCGGGTGTTGTTGAGCTGCCCGATGGATATTTGCAGCGGGCGAGGGAGCTCACAAGCCAGCACGGTGTGCTGCTAATTCTCGACGAAATTCAGACCGGAGTTGGGCGTACGGGAGCCTGGTTCTCCTTCCAACGATCCGGAATTGAACCGGATGCCATCGCCATTGCGAAGGGCATCGCCGGGGGTGTGCCCATCGGCGCGCTTGTCACCTTCGGCGCAACGTCTGACCTCTTTGAATCGGGCCAACACGGCAGCACGTTTGGCGGCAACCCGCTGGCAACCGCCGTGGCGAACGCTGTGCTCGGTGAGATTGAAACCGCCGGACTAATCGAGAACGCCGTGCTCCGTGGCCAACAGATTCGGGACGCCATCGCCGCAATCAACTCCCCGTTGGTGAGCGAAGTGCGTGGAGCCGGACTCCTCTTAGGGGTGGGGCTCACCGAACCCATTGCCAAAAAGGTGTCAAGCCTCGCCTTGGCTGCCGGACTCATCGTCAACGCCGCCAACGACACCAGCATCCGCCTTGCCCCGCCGCTCATCATCGGGGACACCGAAATAGCGGAATTCATCGAAAAGTTCACCCACGCCCTGGAGGCAGCAGCATGACCAGACATTTCTTGCGCGACGATGACCTGACCCAGGCAGAGCAGAACGAAATCCTCGACTTGGCCGTTCGCCTCAAAG
>DASYMY010000610.1:0-5096 GCA_036008825.1 Glaciihabitans sp. | reverse complement strand
CATCAGCGCCTTCAGCGAGCAGGACATCGCCTTCATGGGCGGGGCGACTCTGAATGGGAAAGCGACGATCAACACTGGCATCGGGCGCGGTAATGCCAACCAGGCGAATATCATCAACGGCGTCCTCGCGGGCAGCGGCTTCGACATGGTGGGCTACAACGGATCGGCCGCGGTGATCCTGGGCGGCACCCAGAGCGACACGGCCCCGAATACCTACAACGGTGCTCTCACCGTCTATGCCGGCACTCTCCGGCTCAACAAAGCCAATGGCGTCACCGCCATCACTGACGGCGCTGCCGCGGAGGATGTGGTGATCAATGGCGGCGCACTGTTCTGGGGTCCGGGGCAGCATGGCGATCTTGCGACGACGAACAGCATCGGCGTCGCCAACAACGGGCTTCTCGGCATCGCCGCGACTTCCCCGACGGCAATCCGGAACGCGGGCAGAGACCAAATTGCCGATACCGCGACCATCACGCTCCTGGCGGGCACCATCGGTGAGACGGATCGTTTCAATAACGAAAAGTGGGGCACGCTGAATCAAAAGAACGGCACCCTCAACGTCGGCCTTGGCACCTTGGAAGTGGACGTGGCGAACGTCACCGGTGGAGCGTTCAACCTCAACAACAGTGGAACCTTCAAGGCCGGCACGCTGAACCTGCTGCCCGGCGCTTATAACCCAAGCGTCACCACTGGCATCGGGGGTGATCCGACGAGGATGTCCACTCTGGAGATCGGTGCGGGCGGGCTCAATATGACCGGCCAGAACATCATTGTCGGCGGCGGCAGCAACGGTTCGGTTGCGGGCGCAGGCGCGGTGGTCAGGCTCGGCGGCAACGTCACCTCGGTGTACAATCCGCTGCTCGGGAACTCGGCCACCCAGGGTATCTTCATCCAGATCGGCAACTCGTTCCGCGAGCTCGGCAACTCCAGGATCGATCTCGCGGGAGGGAACCGCACCTTCACCATCGGTGAAGACGTACAATTCTTCCTTACCGCTCCGGTCATCAATGGTGGGATCGTGAAGGATGGTCTCGGCACCCTGATTCTCCAGCCGCACCAAGGGAGTAGCTTCGCCGGCGCGATCACGATCAACAGCGGTGTCGTCGCGGGGCGCGCCAATAACGCCTTTGGCACCAGCGCAGGCGGGGTGACGGTTGGTTCCGGTGGCACTGCGAAGCTCGAGGGTAGCTGGACGCACGGGGACAATTTCACGATTAGCGGCCCAGGCGCGCTCATCCCCGGCACAACTTTAGTGCGCGAACTCGGCGCGTTGGTCAGCGAGTCGGGTAAGAGTCAGATCGCAGGGGCCGTTTCGCTTTCAGCAGATGCGACGATCGCATCGCACGGCGTCATGAACCCATCGGCGACACCCAGCGCGGGCGCTGGTTTCTGGACGAGCGATCTTACCCTGGAAAACCTGGCGGGCGTCACCGGGACCGGCACGCTGACGCTCTCCGGAAGCGGAAATGGAACGATCGAGGGCGGCCTGAACACCATCGCCGGAGGACTGGACAAAATCGGCATTGGCCGCTGGATCATCAAACGCGCGGGCAGCTTCACGGGAGCAACTTCGGTCGGTGCCGGCCGGCTGCGGATCACCCACGGTGGCGCCCTCGGCGCGACGACTGCGGGAACAACCGTTTTCGGAGGCGCAACTCTGGAAGTGGCTGATGGAATTACGGTGGGCGAACCGCTCACGCTCAACGGCATCGGAGTGGAGGCAAGCAGCGGGGCGCTGGCCAACCTCTCCGGCAGCAATACGTACAGTGGTGGGATCACCCTTCAGACCGACTCGACGATCAGCTCGCGCAGCGGCAACCTCGTGTTGAGCGGTGGAGTCGCCAGCGGCCAGAATCGCAACCTCACGCTGATCGGTGCCGGCAATGGCAGTGTCTCGGGTTCAATTTCACTCGGCAGCGGCGGCGTGACCAAGAGCGGCACCGGCACCTGGTCTTTCGGCGGCACGAACACATACGGTGGCCCGACGACGATCGCCGGCGGCACCCTGCTCCTCGACTACACGGCGAACAACGGCAGCAAGCTTGCCAGCAGCGCTCCCGTGTTTCTCAACGGCGGCGATCTGAATGTTCAGGGTAATGCAGCGGCGAATACTGTGCAGGCCATCGGGGGCCTGAGCCTCTCAACTGGTGGCGGCACGGTGCAGGTGACGAATGGCGCGGGCCGCACCGCCACGTTAAACGTGGGCGGCATCACACAAGTCGTGGACCCAACCACCTTGCGGCCGATGCCAGGAGCGACGGTGAACTTCGTCGTCCCGAGCAGTGGCGCGATCAGCACCAGTTCCACTCTCACGAATGGAATCCTCGGCGGCTATGCCACCGTCGGGCAGGATTGGGCCACCAAGACCGGGACTGACGTGGGGCCATTCACGGCCTACCAGCCCCTGGATCCGACCGGCGTGGCGGGTGCCACAAGTAATTCACGGCTGAGCGCGCCCGCCACGTTGTCGAGCTTCGTGACCACCAACTCACTGAAGATCGACGGCAGCCAGGAGCTGACGATGGGCTTCAACGGACTCGTGCTCTCTTCGGGAGGCCTGCTCCTCGGCGGCAACGCTGCCACCAGCGCACGAATCACCAGCGCCGGCGGCAACATTTCCGGTGCGACGGGCGACGATGAGCTCTTCATCCACACGGCCGCCGGGACTTTGGAAATCGCGGCACCGCTGGTTGGTTTCGGCAGTGCCAGTGTGACGAAGACCGGAGCTGGCACCCTCTTCGTGCGCAATAACGGCAGCACCGGTTACACGGGCTCCGTGAACGTCAACGGCGGCACGTTCACCATCAATGGTCTGGGTGGCACGCACCCGACGGCCTTGGGGGCGCAAAGCGGTAATCGCAACGTCAACGTCAACGGCGCCACGCTCCGCGTCATCGGCGGTTACGATCTGAACATCTCGGGCGGACAGATGCAAATGGTGATCGGTGCGTCCGGAGCCACGATCCGGCAGGAATTCGGCGGCTATTACAACGACAGCGACGGCGGCTTCTGGATGAACGACGCAGGACAGTTCTCCGGCACTGGTGACGTGACGCTGACCGGGGGCGGCCGGTTCCGGATCGATAACAACTACAGCGCTTTCACCGGCAACGTGACGGTGGACGCGAGCGTGCTCCGCGTGAACAACATCAACTCGATCGGCGGGCGGGCTGACCAGACCATCACGCTGAAGGCCAACAGCACGCTCATCTCCGAGGCCGGTTCCAACCAGCAGTTCGCCGGCGTTCCGAACAACCTCGTGCTGGAAGGTTCAGCAAGCCTTGTGGCACAGAACGGCACCCGTTCCTTTACCGGCAACGTTCAGCTCAACGGCAGAAACACGATCTACCTGGTTGATCGCGACCCGCTCTCAACCACCGGCACGCAACGCGACCTCCACCTCATGGGGCGCATCTCTGGCGCGGGCGTGACGCTGGACGTCATCGGCGGGAGCGTCAGCAATCCGCTCTACCTGAGCGACAGCTCCAACGACTTCACCGGTACCATCAACCTCGCCACCAACACCACGCTCGAAGCGCGCCAGATGGGTTCGCTCGGGCAGAATGCGGGAGACGTGACGGTGAACCTGAACGGCACCAACTCCCGCCTACTGCTGCGGCATTGGCAGAACGCCGACTTCAACGCCAACGTGGTCGTCAACGACACGGCAGAGATCAACTCAGACCGCCTGATAAACTTTGGCGGCGGCAGTGGACAACTGCTTAGCATTAACAACCTGACGGTGAACGGCGGGCAAATCCTTCAGTTTGGGGGCGGCAATTCCTACGTCACGCAAGTGAAGGGCACCGCGAGGTTCGCAGCCAGCCCTGTGATTAACGCCACGAGCAACGTGTTGTTTGAGAACGGAATGCGCTTCACGGGGGCGACCAACTCTCTTGAAAAGCGCGGAGGCGGCGCGCTGATCCTGCGCGGTTCTGCCGACCATACGGGAAACACGTTGATCCAGGGCGGTGTGATCGACCTTCGCGGCGCAAATGGCGCGCTGGCAGGGACCACGAAGGTTGAGTTCCGGGGTGGCGAACTGCGCGTTGAAAACAGTGAAGCGGTAAACACCAACCGTATCGCCTCGGTGACGCAACTCGTTCTCGGCGGCGGCACTCTCAGAATCAACGGGGAGCAGAATACGAACTTCACGAATGTGACTGCTCCGGCAGGCAACACGGTGGTGGCTTACAACCCGCCGAGTCTTACAACGGTAGCTGCGCCCCTGGCGCTCGGCTCCGCCGGGACGCCGTTCAGCCGCTCCCTCGGTGCCACGGTGCAGATTCAGTCGCAGGAGGACATCGGCGTGGCTGTCGGCACGACAACGCTTGGCGCGTCGCGTGTCTCCCCGCGCATTGTTCTTGGCGGCCAGACGGATGTGACAGGCAACGCCGTGCTGCCGGGCGTCTTCGGCAATGGCAACCTCGATTTTGTGCAATACGACGGCACCACGCTGGACGGAGGTCAGCCGCTCGGTATCCGCGAGTTCCGGAACGCGGGAACGGCAGGCACACCGGTTTACGTCAACGACGAAGCGGAGGCGGGCTGGACCGACACGGATGTCGCCCGGATAGGGACCACCACGATGCGGACGCTCACTCTGAACCGTGCTCTGGAGGCGTTGAAGGTTGAGGCTGCAGTGACCATTGCACTCGCCGCATTCAACCTGCGAGTCGAGAACGGCATTCTTGCAGTCAACAACGCGGTGACGATCAGCAACACAAGCGGCGTTCTCACGGCGGGCGTCGCCACGCCAGAGGCCACTTCACCGGTGGCGGAACTCTTCATGGGAGGCAACAACACGCTGACGGTTTCTGCGCGAGTTGCGGACAACGTCGGTGCAACGAGCACTCAGAAAGTTGCCCTCGTCAAGACAGGCTCCGGCACGGTGGCGGTGAGCAATACCAGCAACAGCTTCACGGGCGGTGTTTATCTGAACAGCGGGCAGATCAACGTGAACAACACCGGCACCCTCGGGGCGGCCAGCAATACCATCACCATGGCAGGAGGCACGCTGAACATGTTTGCCGGCAGCAACAACAGCGGGGTGGATCTCGGAAACTTTGGCCAGAATGTGAAGGTCACATCGA
>DASYMY010000609.1:0-3011 GCA_036008825.1 Glaciihabitans sp. | reverse complement strand
CCAGGCGGGTGTTCCAGTCGACCTTGTCGATCGTCGAGGAGAACACCACCTTCGGCGTGTCCCGCCAGTTCCGCGCGAACTCGATCTGCGCCTGCGTGGCACCGGGGTGTTGGTCGCCGGTCGGCCAGTAGGAACTCATGGCCTCCCACAGCTTGCGCCCATACAGCAACAATCCGATCGCCCGCTCCTGATCGAGCCACCACTGGAACAGTTCGTCGCTCGGCTCGCTCCAGCCGATGTCATCGCCGGGCGCAGCGATGTAGCCGTCCAAGGTCAGGTTCATGCCGTAGCTCAATCTCCGCATGGCGCCTGTCTGCCTTCCGTCAGTCGGTCTCCAGCGTATAGACCCGGCGCGGCGCGGGAGACTTGTCGTTGTTCAATCCGGGCTCGCAGGTAGCCCTCGTGGTCGGGGCGCAGCGTAGCGAGCTCCTGATGTGCCACGTCGGCCGCCTTTTTCGTCGGCGTGATCACCCGGGTTGCGACGCCGTGCGCAGCCGATAACGACCTACTCTCCCCGGGTCCACACGGGGGCTATATCAACTGGACGACCTGAGCCGTGCCCTGGATTGGCCAGACATCCGCGATCAAGTGGAAGTTCGCGCCGGGAAAGCCTGCGCTTCACTGCAGGACCTGCGCACACAGCAGCTGTTGCTCTGTTCAGCGCTGGCGTGTCAGCTCCGGAGGTTCAAGCCACTCTCGGGCACTCGTCACTCGTTGTGCCCCAGCCTTTCGCGGATCCACGAGCGGATCCCGCGAGGACGCTGTCCAAGTACTGGGATACCCCGTCGAACGGTCGACTTCGAGGGGGTGAGGAGTCCGCGAAATTTGCGGGTTAACACCAAGGTTCAACGCTATATTTTCCACCTGCAACTGAACGTGACCCGCGAACTGACATGGAACCCACGCCTGCACGTCGGCAAAGCGCTCCGACAGATTGCGCTCGCCCTGACCGATGTGCACATGGTCGATGACGCGATCACCTGGCCGCTCACGCTCGAAGCCTGGTGGCAGAAATACGGGCATATAAGCCCGATGCGGCGAAGTTGGCAAGTTAAAGATGAAACCGTCGTGATCCGAGGATCTACGACGGTTTCCGAAACCCAACGGCCATCGCCGGGGGAATATGTTTTCATACTATCCTCGCGAACGTGATCCCACAACTGCATCCGGTCGAGCAGACGGCGCTGATCCAGAGTTTGGCCAAGCAACGGTTAAGACGATTCCGAGCCGCCACTGCGGGTGACAGGGATGCGATCGCGCTGTACCTCATCGATGCAGAACTTGCCGCGAATCTCCATGCTGGCGTGAGATTCGCGGAGGTCGCTCTGCGGGAGACCATCCACCGCGCGCTCGCATCACAGTACGGCGAGCGATGGTTCCAAGACCAGAGAGAACTACTGGACGAAACCGCAGAGGAGGCGTTCTCGGACGCCGAGGCCGCCGTGGGTGTCAACGCTCCGTCGGGCAAGATCATCGCTCAGGTGATGCTGGGCACTTGGGTAAACCTGCTAGGGAGGGGAGACAAGAAGGTTGATGGGTCGCGTGCGTACTACGTCCGGGACCTGTGGGAACCCGCCCTCAAACTTGGGCTCTCGGCACCGCGCAGGGACGTTGCCCAACTCGCGCAACGGGTCAACTGGGCACGAAACCGCATCAGCCACTGCGAACCGGTTGTTTTCGGATTCCCCATGCCGGGACTCGGCACCGATGGCATTCAGGTACGTCGTTCGCCGGCACTCATCTTCGCCGATGTGCAGAAGCTCCTGCGGTTCACGACGTCGAACTTCGCCGGGTGGCTCGATCGATGGGAAACCACACACGGGCTGTGCGCACACGGTCTCGTGGAACGAGCACTCGACCACATTGCGGCGGACAGGACCATCCAGCTTGAGCGATAGCCGATTCAGGGAGCATATGCGGGATGACGCGTGACACGTCGCCGAAGGCGGCGTTGTCCAGTGGATCCCAGCGAAGTGGATTTGCTTCTGGCAGCGCTACCGACCGACGGGCCCTATCGCCGTTTCGTGCTGACCCTGCTCTACACCGGCTGCCGACTGGGGGAGATTGCCGGGCTCCGTGTCTCCGACATCGACTGGGAAACGCGAACAATCAACGTGGTGCGTACCGCGTCGCCCGGGCTCACTGGCCAATTGGTCGTCGGCCCGACAAAGGGTCGGCGTGGGCGGGCAGTACCGCTGGCGGCCCCGCTCGCGCCGATCGTCATCGAGGCAGCCAAGGGGAAGGGCCCGCACGATCTGTTGTTTCCCGGCCCTCGCGGTGGCTATCTCAACTCGAAAAACCTCAGTCGCGCGCTCGACTGGCCGAACGTGCGCGATGGAATCAAGACGTTCCCGCCGGGCGAAGCCGCGTTGCATTGGCACGATCTGCGGCACACGGCCGCCGTCATGCTCTTTCGCGCAGGGGTCTCTGCGCCGGATGTGCAGGCGATATTGGGACACTCCGCGCTTGCGGTCACTCAGCAGTATGCGAACACCCGCAAGGATGCGGCAACGCGAGCTGTCGGGCCCCTGTCGGCTCTATATGCACCTCAGTCGAGAGGTCACGCAGGAGGGGGTGAGTCCGCCGCAAAAAGCGGGTCTGATCAGGCGATTTAAAGGTGGCTCCGACCGGCGTCGATCCGGTGACCTTTCGATTTTCAGTCGAACGCTCTACCAACTGAGCTACAGAGCCAACAAGGCACGGATTGGATTGTAAACAATCACTCAGCGGCGAGACTGAATCCGTGCCTTTGCGACCCTGACCGGACTTGAACCGGCGACCTCCGCCGTGACAGGGCGGCGCGCTAACCAACTGCGCTACAGGGCCTAGCTATTTGGTGCTGTGTTTGGTGACCCCAACGGGATTCGAACCCGTGCTGCCGCCGTGAAAGGGCGGTGTCCTAGGCCACTAAACGATGGGGCCGCGAAGTCACAGAACTTCTTAGCTACCGAGGGTCAAGCATAAGGGGGCACTGGTGAATTGCCAAACGGGCGCCAGATCGGCCAAAAGCG
>DASYMY010000608.1:0-5641 GCA_036008825.1 Glaciihabitans sp. | reverse complement strand
CGTGCAATCTCCGAGGTCAAAGCGGCCATTGTGCGTGGACACGCCTAATAACTGATCACAACCGTCACAGGGCGGATGACTCGAGCGCGAGTCATCCGCCCTGTACTGGTTTAAGGGTTGTGGCAAGCGCTGAGCTGCCCGCTGAGGCGCGCAGAGACCTCGGACCGACTTGCGCCCCACCTGTCCAATAAATGGCGGCTACGGGCGGCTAGGGGCGGAGCAGCCGGCGGGTGAGCCACACGGAGATGAACGCAGCGCGAGGCGGGAATGCCCCTGGGCATACGCGAGGGGACGCAAACCGTGGTTTGCGTCCCCTCGTCTGCACCGCTTCTCGAGAACCCGAATTCGGTGTGGTGCGTCCCCCTTTCGCACTCCGGGCCTCTGAGTCCCGAGTGGAGTGCGAACGACCGAGTTCATCTGCGCAATGGTAGACAGACTCGTTTTATTATTATGGCGAATCTCCGCAACACATGTTGCCCCCTATAGGGGGGACAATTTGCGGGATTTGCGGGATTTGCGGTTAACCGCAGGCAGCGGGTGGTGTGCGTGGTTAGGCGGCGGCCGTCACGGTAGCAGCCGCGGCCTCGCGGGCTTCGGCTGCTGAGTGCGCGGCTAGTGCTAGTGCAGCTTTCGCGCGGGCTTCCTCGATGGTGACACCGGAGAGCTCCGCACGCACATCCGCGAGCGCCGCTGGGGTCATCGACAGGGTCGTCGCTCCGAGCCCAACCAGCACAACGGCCAGCAGCGGATCAGCGGCGGCTTCACCGCAGACGCCGACGGGCTTACCGGCGAGAGCACCGGCGTCGCCCAGCATTTTGATAAGACGGAGAACGGCGGGGTGCCAGGGGTCCTGGTAGTTCGCGACAGTGCCGAGCATACGGTCGGCGGCCATCGTGTACTGGGTGAGGTCGTTGGTGCCGATGCTGACGAAGTCGCTGACTTCGGCGATCTGGTCGGCGAGAACGGCCAGGCTGGGAATTTCGGCCATCACACCAACGGTGTTGAGGCCGAGCTCCTTGCCAAGCTTCACAAAGTAGTCGGTCTCTTCATAGTCGGCGACCATGGGAGCCATCACCCAGAGGTCAG
Source organism: Glaciihabitans sp. (assembly GCA_036008825.1). GTDB lineage: Bacteria > Actinomycetota > Actinomycetes > Actinomycetales > Microbacteriaceae > Glaciihabitans. The sequence continues at coordinate 4,555 of DASYMY010000608.1, read as the reverse complement.
CCTCTGTCGCGTTTTGAGCGTTGACCAGAGCGGTCAGCTGATCGCGCAGCAACTGCTCCTTGGCGCGGAGGGCTCGCAGCCCACGAAGTCCCAGTGCGGGGTTTTCTTCGTGGTCGGCGTTGAGGAAGGCGAGAGGTTTGTCTGCTCCGGCGTCGAGCGCGCGAACAACAACCTTTTTGCCGGGGAACGCTTCGAGCAGTGCGGTGTACTGGGCCTGCTGATCGGCAACGGTGGGAGCCGTTTTGGAGTCGAGGAAGAGGAACTCGGTGCGGAACAGTCCAACACCCTCTGCTCCCAATTCGACGGCCGCAAGGGCTTCCTTGGGCGAACCAAGGTTCGCCAGAAGGGGCACAAGGGTGCCATCGGCGAGCGCGCCGGCGGTGAGTGGCGCCGTGGCGATCGCGGCACGGCGGGCGATGGCCTCTTCGACCTCGGCGCGCTGCGCGTCGGTCGGGTCAACAATTACCGCGCCGGATCCGGCGTCAACCACAACAACGGTGCCGTCTTCGAGGTCAAGTGCGCCGGTGACACCCACGATGGCGGGAATCGACTTGGAGCGCGCGAGGATCGCGGTATGGCTGGTGGGCCCGCCGTCGCGGGTGATCAGAGCGAGCACTCGCTCGAGGTCAAGCAACGCGGTGTCGGCCGGCGCCAGGTCGGAGGCGACCAAAATGAATGGGGTATCGCTGGTGGGGATCCCGGGAGCGGGAACGCCGCGCAGGGAGGCAATGATGCGCTGGGACACGTCGCCAAGGTCAGTGGCGCGTTCGGCCATATACCCGCCCATGGCGGTGAGCATGTCCTGGAAAGCGGCGAACGCCTCAAAAACGGCACGCTCTCCGGTGGTGCCGGTGCCGATACGGGTCTTCACGTCGGCGATAAGCGTGGGGTCCTGAGCCATCAGAGCTGCGGCCTCAAGGACGTCCTTGGCTTCGCCGCCAGCCTGAGCGCCGCGGGCGTTCAGATCTGCTGCGACCGTGCCGAGAGCGGTGGTTACGGCGGCCATCTCTGCCTCGGCGTCGCCGCTGTGCGTCGCCTTCTTCGGCTCTGGAAGGGGTTCTGGCATCCGAAGAATCGGACCTACCGCGCTTCCGCGACCTACGCCTACACCGTGCAATTCCATCATGTACCTCTCGTTTCCCCGGGCAGTAGCCTACGCACTGGCTAGGGTGGGTGAATGTCGAACGAGCAGCAGAAGCCCTCATCACCGTCAAGAATTGCTTCCGTTACAGCCCGCATACAGAGGCTTAAGCCCGTTCGTGTGTTTTTACACTATTCGCAAAACCGAGGCCCGTTGCTCGCCGGAGGCCTCTCCTACCAGGCAATCTTCGCCGTTTTCGCCGCCCTGTGGGTCACGTTCTCCGCTATTGGGCTGTTTCTGCGCTCCAACGATGCGCTGCAGGATTCGCTGTTTGACCTCATCTCCACCTCCGTTCCTGGCCTGATCGACCAGGGAGACGGTGCCGGCGGCGCGATCGACCCGAACGAGTTGCTGCAAGCGGGAATCCTGGGCTGGACGGGTGCGATCGCCCTGGTCGGTTTGTTACTCACCGCCTTGAACTGGTTGGCGTCGGGACGCGACGCTGTGCGCACCATTTTTGGTATTGGCCCACTGAAGACCAACATTCTTGTCCTCAAGGCAAAGGACCTCGCCTCGGCGTTGGGTTTTGGTCTTGTCATCCTGATCTCCGCCGCCATCACCGTGTTCTCTACAGCGGCTCTCGATTTTGCGCTGGAGATACTCGGTATCGATGGGGCGTCTATTGCCGCGCAGATTGTGGCATCCGCTCTGGCATTGCTAATTGTTTTGGCGTTAGACACCGTTGTGCTGGCCGCGTTCTACCGAATCGTGGCCGGAATTGTGATTCCGTTCCGGCGTCTGGCCGGGGGTGCGCTGCTGGGTGCTGTGGCGCTCGGCATCTTGAAGGTGCTGGGAAGCACACTGCTCGGCGGCGCAAGCAGCAACCCGTTGCTGGCCTCATTCGCAGTGATTATTGGTCTGCTGATCTGGTTCAACTTGATTTGCCAGGTCATCTTGGTGTCGGCCGCCTGGATCGCCATTGGCATGATCGACGCGGGTATTCCGTTGGATCCGGTGGCCGAGGAGGAGCGCCAGGAGAAGCTGCGCAAAGAAGCCGAGGAGAAGGCGGCGTATGCGGCGGCGCAAGCAGCCCTGCGTCCGCGTGGCATCAAGCGCCTGTTCTTCTGGCGCAATCGCTCGCGGTAAGCATGTCAGCGCTCCTCGATACAGTGGAGGCATGGCTGAACCTCTACGTATCGCGTCCATCAATACCAACGGCATTCGCGCCGCGTTCCGCAAAGGAATGGGTGACTGGCTGAGCGCACGGGACGTAGACATTCTGGCGATCCAAGAAGTGCGGGCATCGACAGAAGACATCGAGAACCTGTTGGGTCCTGAATGGGACATTCTGCACGACGCGGCGACCGCGAAGGGCCGCGCGGGTGTCGCGTTGGCGAGCCGCAAGAAGGCGTCCATTCACCGTGTAACGCTGGGCGACGACGACTTCGATAGTGCCGGGCGTTGGCTCGAAGCCGACTATGAGGTGAACGGCACCATCATCACTGTGGTCAGCACCTACGTGCACTCCGGCGAGGTTGACACCCCCAAGCAGGTTGAGAAGTACAAGTTCCTTGACGCGATGACCGCTCGGTTGCCCGAGATTGCCGAGCACAGCACGCACGCCGTAGTGCTGGGTGACCTCAACGTAGGTCACCGCGAACTTGACATCAAAAACTGGAAAGGCAACGTCAAACGGGCTGGCTTTTTGCCGAAGGAACGCGCCTACTTTGACCGGTTCTTCGGACCGGCGGGCGAAGAAGTCACGGGCGTCGACGGCAGTACAGGGCCAGGCCTCGGCTGGGTCGATGTGGGCCGTCAGGCCGCCGGCGAGGTAGACGGTCCGTTCACCTGGTGGAGCTGGCGCGGTCAGGCCTTTATCAATGACACCGGCTGGCGCATCGATTACCACATGGCCACCCCCGCGTTGGCTGCGACCGTTGTGAACTACGCCGTTGACCGGGCTGATAGCTACGAGGGCCGCTGGTCTGATCACACCCCCGTCGTCGTCGACTACGCGGTCTAGGGCCGCGGGCTGGGGCATCCGCCGTGAAAAGTGGGTGCCCCTGAAACTTGGTGCGGTACAGATTCTGGGACACTGGAGACTATGACAAGCCAGCCCCGCCTCTTTTCCGGTATGCAGCCCTCCGCCGATTCTCTTCAGATCGGCAACTACATTGGCGCGCTACTGCAGTGGAAAGAGTTGCAGGCCAACCATGACGCCCTGTTCTGCGTTGTTGACCTGCACGCGCTGACCGTTCCGCAGGAGCCGAAGGCGTTGCGCGAGCAGACCCGTCGCACCGCCGCGCAGTACATTGCCGCCGGGATCGACCCCACCGTCTCCACCCTTTTTGTGCAATCGCACGTCAGCGCGCACACCGAGCTGGCCTGGGTGCTCAACACCATCACCGGGTTTGGCGAAGCCAGCCGGATGACCCAGTTCAAAGACAAATCGAGCAAACAGGGAGCGGATGCCGCCTCGCTCGGCCTCTTCGCCTACCCGGTGCTGATGGCGGCGGACATCCTGCTCTACGGAACCGAGCTGGTGCCGGTCGGCGCCGACCAGAAGCAGCACGTTGAACTGGCCCGTGACCTCGCTAGCCGGTTCAACTCCCGGTTCGGCGACACCTTTGTGGTGCCGGAGCCGTTCATTCTGGCCGAGTCCGCCCGCATCTACGACCTGCAGAACCCGACCGCGAAAATGAGCAAGTCAGCCGCGAGCGACAACGGGGTGATCTGGTTGCTGGACGAGCCAAACAAGACCCTCAAGAAGATCAAGTCGGCGGTGACCGATGACGATCGCGAGGTGCGCTTTGACCGGGAGACGAAGCCGGGCGTATCCAACCTGCTGACCATCCTGTCGGCGTTTACCGGAACCCCCATCGCCGAGCTCGAAGAGTCCTTCGCCGGGCGTGGTTACGGTGACTTCAAGGCAGCTGTGGCCGAAGCCGTGCTCGACACCTTTGGCCCGATCCGCGCCCGCACCCTGGAGCTGCTCGACGACCCGGCCGAACTCGACCGGATTCTTAGCCTCAACGCGGAGAAGGCCGACGCGCTCGCCCGCCCCATGATCAACACCGTGTACGAACGAATTGGGCTACTCCCCCGGAGGTAGAAATGCTCACCCCTGTTCTGCGCACAACACGGTTACTGCTCGATGCAGTTACGGCGGATGACACCACCGCGGTGTTCGAGTACTGCCAGGACAGCGAGCTGCAGCGCTACGTTCCCGTTCCTGTTCCGTACACCGAAGCCACCGCGGCTTCCTACACGGGCGAGTACGCGAGGTCGGCCGCCGAAGGTGCGGGTGTTCTGTGGGCCATTCGCCAGCACGGCTCCGCCCGCCTGGTTGGGGTGGTCGAACTGGTGGTTGAGCCGATGGCCTCAGCGAAGCTCGGCTACTGGTTGGGGTTTCCGCACCGCGGCAGCGGGATTATGACCGAAGCCGTCACCGCCGTTATTGACTTCGCCTTTGCG
>DASYMY010000607.1:0-5468 GCA_036008825.1 Glaciihabitans sp. | reverse complement strand
CAAGTCGGTGCTTGGCAAAAACCGGATCAAGCACGCAAAGCTTGAGGCAACGCTCTTGTCCATCCGGCTGTTTGGCTTCGCCGCTGCCGTTTTTGTTGCTGTCGGACCCTGGTGGGGACTGGCGTTTATGGTGGTGCAGATTGCCGCATTCGGCCTCTACATGGGGGGCAGCTTCGCTCCAAACCATAAGGGCATGCCCGTTGTACCGAAGTCGGTCAAAATCGACTTCTTGCGCCGACAGACCCTTATGTCGCGCAACATCAACGGCGGACTACCGGTTGCCGTTGCAATGGGCGGCCTGAACTATCAAATCGAGCATCACCTCTTCCCCACCATGCCGAGTGTGAACCTTCGCCGGGCACGCCCAATCGTGCAGGAGTACTGCGCTACGCACGGCGTTCAATACACCGAAACAACACTCATCGGCTCGTACCGAATTGTGATTCAGTACCTCAAGCGGGTTGGGCTCAAACACGCCGACCCGTTCGATTGCCCGGTAACCATGGAGTTCCGCAGCCGGTAATGGTGCTGACCACAATGCGCGAGACTGGCACTGTGAGAATTGCACGTCGTGACTTCAGCCCAGCCGTTTTCGGGTGGGCCATGGTTGGGGCGATTGCAGTAGCTATTGCTTCGCTGTCCGTAGGGGCGTCACTCGGCACTTCGGTGTACGGGATGCCGGTCGCGATCTCCTTTGCCCTCGCAGCTTTGCACAGTGCTGCGGTGCCGGTCGCACTGCTTCGTCCCGGCGCCGCGGCGATCGCATCGGTGATCGCCGTGCCGCTGCTGTCGTTAGCGGCCACCGGTGGCTCCACGGCTCCATGGCCATGGTTTGCGAGCACTATCGTCACCCACGCCATCATTGTGTTCCTCGTCACTGCCCAATCTGGGTCCTGGATTGGTCTCGGAGCCTGGCTCCTCAGCGTCGCAGGCACAATCGGGGTCTGGTTCCTTATGCCGCGGGATGCTGACGCAACTGCCGTAAATATCATCGTTGCGACCGGGGTCGTTGGTGTGGGTTTTGTGATCGGTATGCTGATGCGCGAGTGGAGAAGCATCTGGAGTCAGCTGATTCACGAGCGGGCAGTATCGGCGGAGGAACACGGCTGGCGTGTCATCGCCGAGGAGAAGGCCCGCATTGCCAGGGAACTCCACGATGTCGTCGCCCATAACATGTCAATAATTAACGTGCGGGCGTCAACGGCGGCTTACCGTTTCGCTGACGTGCCCGATCCTGTTGTTACCGAGTTCAACGACATCGCTAGCGAGGCGCGCAACGCTCTCGTTGAGTTGCGTCGGTTGCTCGGCGTACTTCGCGCTGACGACGCCGGGCGTGAACTTGCTCCCCAGCCCACCCTTGCCGACATCCCCGCGCTGGTCCGAGCATCCGAGAGGTCGGGCGCTGAGATCACCCTCGTCTGGGATGTGGAGAATTCGGACGACGTTGCCGATCTCGCCAGCCTCGCTGCATACCGCATTGTGCAGGAATCGATCAGCAACGGTCTTCGCCATGCCCCGGGCGCATCGATCGCCGTCGAGTGTGTGCGCCACGCGGATACCCTCAGCATCACCGTCACCAACTCGCCACCGCAGGTCCCTGTCACCCCGGGCCTACCGGGACACGGTATGACGGGCATGCGGGAGCGAGCCGCTGCTATTGGTGGCACGTTCGACGCTGAAGCCGCCGACGACGGCAGCTTCACCGTGCGAGCTACAGTCCCGCTGTCTGCGGCGGAGGTCGGGTCGTGACGGTTCGTATCCTAATCGTTGACGACCACGCGATGGTGCGCGCTGGTTTTGCGGCGCTGCTCGATGCTCAGCCCAATTTCGAGGTTGTTGGTCAAGCGGAGAACGGCGAAGTTGGGCTGCGTCTTGCCCGCGAACTGGCACCCGATGTTGTGCTGATGGATGTGCGGATGCCCGAACTTGACGGCATCGAAGCTACGCGGCGCCTGCTCGCTGACGCACATGCTCCCGGCGAGTCTCCGCGCGTGATCATGCTCACTACGTTCGACGTGGATGACTATGTGTTTGACGCTATCCGCGCGGGCGCGAGTGGTTTTCTACTCAAAGACGCCCCGCCAGCCGACCTCATCGCTGCCGTCGAGGTTGTGGCACGAGGCGATGCGCTACTTGCCCCTTCGGTGACGCGACGGATGATCGAGCACTTTGTGCGGGCCTCCCCCACGCGTGGGCAGCATCCTGCCCTACCCCAACTCACCGAGCGCGAAACAGAGGTTCTCATCCTTGTGGCACGCGGGTTGTCGAATGCCGAGATTGCGGTCGAACTAGTGATTGCCGAGCAGACGGTGAAGTCCCATGTAAGCCGCCTGCTCAGCAAACTGGGGGCGCGTGATCGTGCGCAGGCGGTGGTGGCAGCATATGAGGGCGGGCTAGTAATCGCGGGAGACCGCTGAGTCCTCCCGTCGCGGCCGCAATCATGCGCTAGCTACGGACAGCTCTACAAATCAAGTCATTGAAGCTGAGCTGCACGACGTTCCGTAGTCACGGCGACGTCGTCAGGCTCCACGGTCGGCGCCTCTCGCCCGGTGGTGTCATTGACCACCGCGCCTGAAGAATTCGGGCCACCACCAACGGTGCCGCGGTCTGCCCTCAGCCCTGCGTTCAGCCCGGCGACGGACCGCGTCGAGATAGTCCTCACGTGCTGGGGCAAAGACAGGCTCAGGCAGACTCAGCGGCGCACGGTTCAACGCACGTCCCGCCAGCAGCTCGCTAATTGCCCCCGGCATCAAACGCATTCCTCCAGAACCTTTCACGGACCGTCGGAGCTGTTCGCCCTGTTCGGTGAGCCGTATCCCCCAGGATGTGTCCACCTCAGCGAGGCCGGAACCAACAAGGATTGAGATTGCCATTTCCATCTGTTCCCGTGAGGGCACGTCGGCCTGAAGCATGTCCCACCCCGACAGCAGCGCACGGACCGACGAGGGGTGTTTCGCGCGCTGCAGCAGCGTCATGAGCGTCGCGGCGTCATCCACGTCTCTTCTGTCCATGACGTTGAGGCTAGCGCGCTCCAATCCCCACCGAGCCGTGAGCGATCATTGTCGCGACAGCACGTTCCGTGTCTCTCGTCCGAGGTAGCGAAGGCAGAAAGTGCCGGGCTGCAGTCAACACCCGTGCCTTGCCCAGGAAATTGGTTCAGCCCGACTTGGTTGTCGAAACGGAACTCCACCGCATTCCGAAGCCGAATCACCGGTTCTACGAGTGGGAAATACGTTGCCAGTTCGCACACGGCTTGGTCGAGCCCCATCGAGTTGTCTCGCACGGCGGCACAGTGTCGGGTGGCTCGACGTTGGTCCACCCGTCACAATCATCCGAGTCGACATCGTCCGAGTCGACGAATTTATGCGCCTGCGTCCACAGCCGTCGGGCGGGCTCGTAGGCATTCATATACATTTCGCAATCGCAACAACACGCGCCCATCGCAGAAAGCCGCGCGAGCAGAGCTGTGGCGCGAGGGGCGGCGCGTTCTTGATACTGCGATGCAAATCGGTGGGTGCCGTTGCACCCGAACTCGTCGAGTTGGCGAGCCACGAAGCAGACGAGACATTCGCCGGCTGCGGGAGTCATGAGCGTCGAGGCGACATCGTTGAGGATTCGCTCTGCTCGTTCGGTAATTAATGTGTGTTCCATGCAGGAACCGTGCCACGGACCACAGACATCGTTTCAGAAGGTCGCTTGCCTGGCTGTGGCGACCCAGATGCAGACTGTCGGTGATGTGGCCGCAGTGAAACGCGGCGCAGCCGCAGTGACCGCTGGGCTGCGTAGGTGTCCAGCGAGAACTAGTTGTTGAAGCGGAACTCCACGACGTCGCCATCCTGCATCACGTACTCTTTGCCCTCAATGCGAGCTTTGCCCTTCGCGCGAGCGTCTGCAATAGAGCCCGTCTCAACGAGATCATCGAAGCCGATGATTTCGGCCTTAATGAAGCCCTTTTCGAAGTCGGTGTGAATGACGCCTGCCGCCTGAGGCGCCTTGGCACCCTTGGGGATGGTCCAGGCACGGGTCTCTTTCGGACCAGCAGTGAGGTAGGTCTGCAGCCCCAGGGTGGTGAAGCCGATACGGGCGAGCTGGTCGAGTCCACTTTCGTCCTGACCGGTCGAGGCCAGAAGTTCAGCGGCATCCGCTTCGTCCAAATCAACGAGCTCAGATTCGAGTTTCGCGTCAAGGAACACGGCCTGCGCTGGGGCAACAAGGGCGGCCAGTTCGGCTTTGCGGGCGTCGTTGGTGAGAACAGCTTCGTCAACGTTGAAGACGTAGATAAAGGGCTTGACGGTGAGAAGGCCCAGCTCCTGGAGCGGGTCCAAGTCGAGGGACGACGCCGACAGCGGTTTGCCGTCGTTCAGCCACGCGGAGGCAGCCTTCACGGTGTCCATGGTGGCTTGGGTGATCTTTTTGGCGCGCAGCTCCTTCTCGTATCGGGCTTCCGCCTTCTCGAGGGTCTGCAAATCGGCGAGGATCAGCTCGGTGTTGATTGTTTCCATATCGCTGGCGGCGTCAACCTTGCCATCAACGTGGACAACATCGGGGTCTTCGAATCCGCGCACCACTTGCGCGATGGCATCCGCTTCACGAATGTTTGCGAGGAACTTGTTGCCAAGACCTTCACCAACGCTGGCGCCCTTGACGATGCCGGCGATGTCAACGAACGACACCGCGGCCGGCAGGATGCGCTCGGAGCCAAAGATCTCAGCCAGAACAGCAAGCCGCTTGTCGGGCAAGCTGACGATCCCCGTGTTGGGTTCGATCGTCGCGAACGGGTAGTTCGCTGCGAGGACGGAGCTCTTCGTGAGAGCGTTGAACAGGGTCGACTTGCCGACATTCGGGAGTCCGACGATTGCAATAGTGAGTGCCACGAGCACCCAGCCTAGCCGCCAGCCGACCCTGTTCGTTCAGCTAGCTAGTACCCATAGGTGTAAACGGGCTCTCCGTCCACCATCTCCACCGTGCCGGTGGTCGAGAAATCGACCTCGTTTGTCACGGTTTCGGGCTCACTGTAGCTGGTGCTCCGTGTGTAGGTAACCGTGGCAACACCGCGGTCATCGGTCTGTACATACCATTCGCCGTCGCCGTAGTCGACGATCTCAAAGGTGGCCTGTTCATCGATGGTCCAGCTCACATCCGAGACATCGCCGAAGGCGTAGGTGTAGATCGGGCAGTCATCCGCCTCAATGAGTTTCCGTTCTGCACACGAGCTCAACAGGTCTTCGATCTGTGTCTGCACTGCTGCGCTGAATTCTTCGGTGGGTTCCAGCTCGAATCGAATTGGCTCAGAGTAGCTTGCCGCCGAGGCCGAGACGGTGACCGTTTGCGCCTCCGAGGCCAGATATTCGTTCTGTCCGGCAAGGGCAATCTCATACTCGCCAGGAAAGGCGGGCAGTTCGATGTAGCCCATGTCTGCCGAAACGTCGTCGAGTGAGACGGCAACTCCGTTGACGTCGAGTTCGGTG
>DASYMY010000606.1:0-3059 GCA_036008825.1 Glaciihabitans sp. | reverse complement strand
GACACTAAGGATGTCACCGACTGGGCCTTCATTCAGGACGGCGACCTTAAGCTGATCCACCAGCCGCTCGACCTGCTTGGGGTGAACTACTACTCCACCACCCTGGTGCGCATCTGGGACGGTGTGACCCCGAGGGAGAACAACGACGGCCACAAGGACATGGGCGGATCCCCGTGGCCAGGCGCTGACCGTGTGGAGTTTCTCACCCAGCCCGGTCCGTACACGGAGATGGGTTGGAACATTGAGCCGGCCGGTCTCGAAGAGCTACTGATGTCGCTGCACAACGAGTTTCCGACCCTGCCGTTGATGATCACCGAGAACGGTGCAGCCTTCGCCGACGAGGTCACCCAGACCGAAGACGGGCCCGCGGTGGTCGACCCGCTGCGCATCGACTACCTGCAGCGTCACTTCACCGCAGCACACCGGGCCATGGCCCGAGGTGTTGACCTGCGCGGATACCAGGTGTGGTCGCTGATGGACAACTTCGAGTGGGGCTACGGCTACTCGAAGCGGTTCGGCATCGTCTACATCGACTTCGACACCCAGGAGCGCATCCTTAAGGACAGCGCCAAGTGGTACTCGCAGCTGATCGCTACGCGCACCATCCCGGCGGCCTAACTCGCCGCAACAGACAAAAGGCCAGCCACCCGCATACGCGAGTGGCTGGCCTTCAACTAAGGGAGCTACTGGTCTCAGCGACCGCCACGGCGTGAGCCGCCGGTCTGAGACATCCGCACCATACCGCCAACAGCGATCTTGCCGCTGCCGCCGGCACCACCCTGGGTGCTGCGACCACCGGCGCCACCCTGACGGGCGGGACGGCCGGAACCTTCGGAGGCGGGGCGGGCTGAACGGTGACCATCGCGGCCACCGCCAGCGGTGGAACCGTCACGGTTGGCACGCTTGCGCTGAGCGTTGGCGCCCTGCGAGCGTCCACCCTGTGACTGTCCGCGGGCGGGAGCCTCAACACGGGGCTGCGGCTTGACGTATGCGGCAACATCACCAATCAGTGCGGTGACCGACGGGGATGAGGCGTTGACCTGCTGCGGGGTGACCGAGATGGCGGCCTTGCGCAGCAGCTGCGCGGTGTCTTTGCGCTGCTCAGGCAGAACCAGGGTGACAACATCCCCGGCAGCACCGGCGCGAGCCGTACGGCCTGAGCGGTGCAGGTATGCCTTGTGCTCGGCCGGCGGGTCAACGTGGATAACCAGTTCGATGTCGTCAACGTGCACACCGCGGGCGGCGACGTCGGTGGCAACAAGAACCTTGACGTCTCCTGCGGAGAACGCGGCGAGGTTGCGGTCACGCTGCACCTGCGACAGGTTGCCGTGCAGGTCAACGGCGGGGATGCCGTTGTCGGTGAGCTGGCGGGCCAGCTTCTTGGCGTGATGCTTGGTGCGCATAAAGAGGATGCGGCGACCGCTGCCTGAGGCGAGCTTCTCGATGAGAACACGCTTGGTCTCGGTGCCGTCGACCTCAAACACGTGGTGGGTCATGGCGGCGACGGGGGAGTTGGCCTCGTCGACAGAGTGCAGCACCTCGTTGTGGAGGTAGCGGCGAACCAGCTTGTCTACACCGTTGTCGAGGGTGGCGCTGAACAGCATGCGCTGTCCGTCCTTGGGGGTCTTGTCCATAATGCGGGTGACAACGGGCAAAAAGCCGAGGTCAGCCATGTGGTCAGCCTCGTCGAGGATCGAGATCTCGACGGAGTCAAGGTTCACAAAACCCTGCTTCATGAGGTCTTCGAGGCGGCCGGGGCAGGCCACAACGATGTCAACGCCGGCCTTGAGGGCTGCGACCTGGCGCTGCTGGCTGACTCCACCGAAGATGGTTGTCGACTTGAGGCCGTAGGCATCGGCGAGCGGGGTGAGGGCCACGGTGATCTGGGTGGCCAACTCACGGGTGGGAGCCAAAATGAGGGCGAGCGGGCGGCCCGGGCGCCGGCTTCCGCCGGCCAGTTTGCCGCCGAGGCGGGCAACCATGGGGATCGAGAAAGCCAGCGTTTTGCCGGATCCCGTTTTTCCACGGCCAAGTACGTCGCGCCCAGAGAGGGTGTCAGGAAGGGTGTCAACCTGAATGGGGAACGGGCTATCGATTCCCTGGGCGGTGAGAGCCGCGACCAGGGGAGCGGGAACGCCGAGCGCGCTAAAAGTTGTTTCAGACAAAGGGGTTGTGCCTTTCGGGGCAGGTAGCCGCCTTCAACGCGTGCTCAAGGCACACAATAAAGCAGCTGTACTGGCGAAGGTGGCAAGGGCCACATCCGTTCGCCGGAGAAAGATCTCGAGCCAATTTCTTCGAAAAACGAAGGTGTTGGCGAGAAGAGAAGAAGTCCTTCATTTCGAGTGCAGGCACTCGACTCGGGACAAGCGTTCAACGACGCAGGAAGTCCGTCATGGACTCACAAGTACCACCATCATAGCGGATGTCCGCAATAACAAGCCAGGTGTCGCTCAGATTAGCCGCGGCGGGCGAGGGCGTATCGGCCGCTCAGTGGCCAGAACCCAGGTACCGTTCCCCGACCGGGATCTCCACCGCGACCCGGTTTCCGGGCTGCGCCAACGGGCAGGCCCAGGCCGGATCGTATGCACAGGACGGGTTGTAGGCGAAGTTGAAGTCGAGTACAAGCGACTCGGGGATAGCCAGGGTGTCGGAGTTGCCGGGCACAGTGGCATCCGCTCCGAATCCCAAATCTGCCCCCTTCACGGTGTCGATCAAGTAGCGGCCACCGCCGTAGGTTCCCCCGGGTTTACCGGCGAGAGCGTCTTTGACCGGGATAAAGATGCCCCCGCCGTAGGAGGCGAGGCGCCAGACGTCGAGCTCTCCCACATTCGGGATACGCACGATACCGATCTGCTCGAACGGCACAATTCCGTCCGTGCCGGTCTCCACATCCATCCGTTTGGGCTCGTCGATATCAATAAGTGGCAACTCAAAGCGCCAGGCGGGGTCGTACGCCGTGATGGGCAACCCCTCGAACTTCGCCAGGTCGTCAGGAAGAAGCGGGGACGACGGATGCTTCGCAAACAGGGTGTCCCGCTCGCGCTGCCACACCGTGTGTG
>DASYMY010000605.1:0-9454 GCA_036008825.1 Glaciihabitans sp. | reverse complement strand
GAGATCCGCGTTCTTCAACTTGGAGGAACACCGCACCCGTGACGACCATCGACGAAGATGACCACGCCCAACTTGCCGAGGCGTTCTGCCGCGGTGATGAGCGGGCGCTCGCCGAAGCCTTCACCCGGTGGTCACCTCTGGTGTATACAATCGCCGTTCGTTCCCTGGGGGATCACACCGAAGCCGAAGATGTCACCCAACGGGTGTTCATCGATGCGTGGCGTGGGCGGCACGGCTTCGACCCTGAACGTTCTCGGTTACCCGCATGGATTGTTGGTATTACCCGTCACGCCACCGCCGACGCCCACGAAGCGCGGAGCCGGTTGAGGCGGGTAACCGATGCGGCCATCGCCGACACCGCGAGGGTTGCCGTCTCAGACCCGGTAGATGAATCGAACGCCATCATTGACCGGGTGCTGCTGGGGCAAGAACTTCTCCTGCTCGAGCCTGTCCCACAGCAAGTCATGCGTCTCGCGTTCTACGATGACCTCACTCACCTGCAAATTGCAGATACCCTCGGGCTTCCGCTCGGTACCGTCAAAAGCCACATCCGCCGCAGTCTTGGCCGACTCAGATCCCGATTGGAGGGGACAGATGCAACACATTGACCCCGACGATCTCGCTGTGATCGCCTTCGACAACAACTCCCTCACTGCCGAGCAGGAGCAACACCTCGCCCAGTGCGACCAGTGCGCCGATGAACTGCACGGCCTGCACCGCACGGTCGTTGCGGGGCGCACCGCCATCCATGCCGATTTGCTGAGTCCACCAACCACAATGTGGGCCAAGATTCAAACCGAACTATCGATGCCGGTGGCCTCCGAAACAATTGAGCCCACGGCAACGGCCGACCATACGTCAGAGTCCTCTGCAACAGACGCCCCCGTCATCCCGCTGCGCCGAACGCGAAAAGCCTGGCCACTGCTTGTGGCCGCTGGGGTTGTTGGCATTCTCGGCGGTCTTGTTATCAGCGGCCTGTGGCAAATCCCCTCGGATGCTGTCATCGCCGAGGCCTCCCTCGAACCGTTGCCTGGTTGGAGCGCGGCCGGAAGCGCCGCGGTCTCCCAAAATAACGACGGGCAGCGAGATGTTCTGGTCTCGATCGAGGGCGAAGACGAAACAGAGTCCGGAGTGCTTCGCGAAGTGTGGCTACTGAACGCGGATGCCACGGGCCTGGTCAGTCTCGGATTCCTCGACGGCGACACGGGCACCTTCGTAATTCCCGCTGGCATTGACCTGGAGCAGTACCCGCTTGTTGATGTGTCGGCGGAACCTAATAACGGTGACCCCAACCACTCGGGCGATTCAATCGTGCGAGGCGAACTGCGCACCACCTAGCACCAGGCAACAATCGCTGCGCTTACGTGCGATCCCGACCGGTGTCGTCTGACGTGTCGCGACGGTCGGTCGGGCGGGGGTAAAGCATGGCGTCGAGGCATCCGCCAATGGCAAGCCCCATCGCGATTCCGAGGGGAAGAGCGTCGGTGGAAGCTCCGATGAGCATCCCGGCGCCGAGTCCAATAACAAGGAAAAAGGGAAACCACTCGCCCGTTGGTGGCGGCTGTGTGGATCCGTCATCCGCTCTGTTATCCGTCATTACTCCACGGTAAAGCGGCACTGGCCACCCTGCGTCCCCCTGAGGGATGATCTTAAATAGGCCCGCGGAAGGAGGATCAGCTCATGACGCAATCCATCGGTGACCAAATCGAACACACCATTTCTATCAACGCGGATGCCGAACGTGTCTGGGCTTTGATACGTGTGCCTGGCTGGTTCCTCAACGGCGGAAGCATTGTGGAACACACCATTGAGCCTCGGAATGGGTATGTGGTGGTGCACGACGCCGACCTCGGCGACTTTCCGCTGCATACTGTCGCATTGGACCCACCACGCTACGCCGCGTTCCGGTGGTTCAGTGGGCGCACGTTCTCCTCCTCGACTCCACTTCTTGATCGATCCTCCACGTTGATCGAGTTCTGGATCACGCCGCGGGGTGGCAATGCCGTCACCCTGCGGGTGGTCGAAAGCGGGTTCGCCTACATTGGGGAGTCCGCTCCGAAGACCCTCGAGCTAATGGACGAGAACTCCGCGGGCTGGGTGGAGCAGCTTGCCGTCGCCAAGCGTCATCTCGAAACGGCAAATTAGCCCGCGTTTGCCATTTTCGCAAGAAGTCTTGTCTCGCGCGCATATAGCGCTCAGGCTGGTCGCGGAGGTTTAGAAGATGGAATTTACGAATAGCACGGTCGATGTTGTCATCGTTGGGGGAGGGGCGGCGGGAGTAAACGCCGCCATTGTGTTGGCGCGAGCGCGCCGCTCGGTGATCGTTATTGATGCCGGAGCGCCGCGCAATGCTCCCGCGGCTGGAGTGCATGGATTCCTTGGCCACGAGGGAACGCCACCACTGCAATTACTTGCCGCCGGGCGATCTGAGGCGGAAGGCTATGGTGCCCGTTTTGTCGACGGCACCGCGCTCACCGTCGACCGCGACGGCGCTGGTTTTGAGGTCACCAGTAACGCAGCGGAGCGCATCAGCGCACGTCGTCTTTTGCTGGCAACGGGACTGGTGGACGAGCTGCCTGCAGTACCAGGGGTGCAACAAGGGTGGGGTACAAATGTGCTCCATTGCCCGTACTGCCACGGCTGGGAAGTTCGGGATCGTTCCATCGGAATCATCGCCACGTCACCTCTCTACGCACATCAGGTGCATCTGTTTCGGCAGTGGAGCGACCAGATCACCCTGTTCATGCACATGCAGGACGAACCTACTGAGGACGAGTACGAACGTCTCGCCGCCCGAGGTATCTCCGTTGTTCTCGGGGAGGTGCAGTCGGTCAATTACGACGGCGATTTATTGACCGGGGCAACGCTTGTCGGAGGATCCGTGCACCCGCTTGATGCGATGGTTGTCGGACCCCGAATGCGTGCCCGCGCTGAGTTGCTCGCAGGTCTCGGGGTGTTACCTGTGTCACATCCTTCAGGGATGGGTGAGTTCATCGCGACTGATGAGTTCGGAGCAACATCAGCCGCTGGCGTGTGGGCGGCAGGAAACACCGCTGACCTGTCCGCGCAGGTGGTGGTGGCTGCGGCCGCCGGGCTGAAAGCGGCAGCAGCCATCAATGCGGATCTTGTGCAGGAAGACCTTGCTGCTGCCCTCGGGCAGTACAGGCTCGCGCGCCGGTAAGTGCTGCGAAGGGTGTGGCATCCGCTCTATTTGTGTGCTCTGTCAAGGGGTACATTCTAAATCGGGTGTCACCCATAGTGGGGACGCAAGGGGGGGGCGTGCATCGCATGCCCCCTTTTGTGCGTTATATCCGTCGCCGAGAGAGCAAGGTGCACCGATGGCAAACCGTTCCCGTTCCTGGTTGAGACAGGTTTTCAGAAGGGATGCCGATCAGCCTGCTGATCGTCCCGCGGATGCGTTTGATCGCCTGGTCGCGGGGCCGTCGTATCCCCACCCAACGACTCAGTTTCCGTGGCTGCTGACGCGAACACCTGATAGCGCGAGTGTCGCTCGTGGGGCCGTTTCAGTCCCCGAGCGACCCAGCGCTCACGTGACGATTACGTAACGAAGCGCAATATTTCGTAAATAGTGCTCCGGGTGCCGCACCCTGTTGAAAGTATCCGAGCCAGATTTTTCCGCACAGCTACACTGACGAATCGAGCGGGGATCCGACCTCATCCTGCTTGTTGCCGCGTGTGAAAGGAAAGCGCCATGGGACGTCTGCTGTACGGAGATTCAGGGCTAGTCATCGAATTTGACGACCGCACATTGAGTCATATTCATCTGGTGATCAACGCGAAACTCCGACGTAGCGAGGGGTTCTTTTTCTCCTGGAAAGACGACCCCTCTGCCGGGAACGGACGCAGCAGTATCTGGCTGGAAAACTCGATTCCGCTGTACTTCAAGTTTTCTACCTGCGAGCGGCATGCGATCAATCGCGAATGGCTTGAACAGCTCACCCTGTCGGCCAATCAGCCCCAAGGTATGTTTCTTCTCAACGAACCGGGTGTCATTACGCCGCACCCACGCTCTCGCGTCTGAGATCGCTATTCCCCGAACTGGGGCCACTCAGCCCCCAAAGTGGGGCACGTTTGGCTCTAACGGGCACGGCACCCGATGGTCTTGACTGTGGACATGGACAACATCCCGCAGAGCGTCGCCGCCAAATTTGGTAGCCCAAACGCTAGGCCGCGGGTGCTTCGTACGTATGATCCCCACGCAGGATGGATGGACCGCACTTCCAAGGCCTTCCTCACCCTCGAAGTTGCCGCTGAACTCAAGGCGGCAGGGATCACCCTGGTTGTGGCGAAATGGAAGCGACAACTGCACCAGATATCGCTGCTGCACCTGGAGCTTCCGCCGCGATAGCTTGACCGTACCTAGTTGGTGCTGGGTACCGCAACCGGGTTAACAGGATCACCCAGCTAGCATGGTTGCGGCTCGCAGAATGGTCTGCGACCGGAGGGAGTGACGACGTGAGCGACTCAATCGGCTGGGGAATTCTCGGCACCGGATCCATTGCAAATACCTTTGCAAAAGACCTCACAGCCAATGGGTTCACCATCGCAGCTGTCGGATCCCGGTCACAAGATTCCGCTGATGCGTTCGCCGCCGAGCACAACATTCCCGCTGCGCACGCCAGCTACGAAGCCTTGGTCACCGACCCATCGGTGCAGGCCATCTACATCTCTACCCCGCACCCGTTCCACGCCGAAAACGCTCTTCTGGCCATCAACGCCGGCAAAAACGTTCTTGTTGAGAAGCCGTTCACCCTCAACGCTGCCGAAGCGCGCACCGTTGTTGAGCGAGCCGACGAGCTCGGAGTTGTGGTGCTTGAGGCCATGTGGACCCGATGGTTGCCCCACATGGTTCGCCTGCGCGAGATCATCGCTGCCGGCACCATCGGTGAGGTGCGATCCATGATCGTTGACCACAACCAAAAACTCTCAAGCGATCCCGCACACCGGATCAACGCTGTTGAACTCGGTGGTGGAGCGCTCCTTGACCTGGGCATTTACCCCGTGTCGTTCGCGTGGGACATTCTGGGCAAACCGTCCACCATCAACGCCATCTCCAGCCCCACCGCAACCGGGGTTGACCGGCAGACGGCGATGATCTTCGGCTACGCGAGCGGTCAGCAGGCAGTACTGCACACCGCTTTGGACACTCGTGGTCCCAATACGGCGACCATTATGGGAACCGAAGGCTGGATCAACATTGCCGCCACCTGGTACAACGCGTCCAGCTTTGTGGTCTACAACTCGGCAGATGAAATCCTTGAAGAGTTCAATGAACCAGTGATCAGCCGCGGTATGCAGTACCAGGCGTGGGAGCTGGAACGATTGGTCGCCGCGGGTGTCACCTCCGGCACCATCCTTCCGCCCGATGAGACGGTGGAGATTATGGAGGGGCTCGATGAGATCCGCCGCCAAATTGGTTTGGTCTACCCTGGCGACGCCTGATACCCCGGGCTGCCTTCGGGCAGGGCCGGTATCATTGCCCGCGTGAGTGAGCCAGACGACCCCCAGATTTCGTTCTTCCGTCGTCACCGGTTCACCATCGTGGCCTCCAGCCTCGCACTGGTCTTATTGCTGTTGACCGGGGGCTCGGCCTACGCGGGTTTTGTGGCGGGAGTTGCCAAGTACGAGGCATCCGCTGTTCCAATTCCAGTCGAACCGGAGGAAGAACCGGCGCGTGTTGTGCCAACGGTTTTGCCTGCCGCGTCGCCGCTGCGTACCTGTCGAATTTCGTCGATTGCGGTCGACCCTCGTCTGAGCGCTCTCACGGGTGAAGCCGTGAACACGGCCACCGGCGAAGTGCTGTTCAGTCGTGATGCGGATGACGCGGTCCACGCGGGCAGTGTGATGGGGGCGCTGACGGCAACGGCAGCCATCGGCCAACTGGGCGCGGACCACCAGTTGAGTACGCAAGTGCTCGATAGCAAGACCAAGGGCACCATTGTGTTGGTCGGCGGGGGAGATGCCACGCTGTCCCGGCTGCCCGCAGGTCAGACGAGCGTTTATGCGGGAGCGCCCACTCTCGCTGACCTTGCTGCCAAGACTCTGGCCGCCTATACGCAGGCGCACCCGAACACTCCGATCACCCATGTGGTGCTCGACGCCACTTACTGGGACAAAGCTGATCGGTGGAACACCACCTGGAGTCGGGATCTGCAGACCGGAGGGTTCGTCTCCGAAGTGACGTCGCTGCAGGTGGATGGCGATCGGGAGGACCCCACCGCACAAATCAGCCCCCGCAGCACCGACCCCATTGGTCGTGCTGGCAGTGAATTTGTGGCCGCCCTCGGGCTCGACCCCGATGAGGTGTCCGTCCAAGAGGGCACCGCCGAAAATGGCGCGCCCGTGCTTGCCGAAGTGAAATCGGCCCCCATCTCCACACTGGTGCAGCAGATGCTGCTCGCCAACGATGCCACCCTGGCCGAGATGCTCGCCCGAGTGGTCGCCGTTGAGAGTAACTTCTCCGGCTCGGCGGCGTCCCTGCAGCAGGCCATCCCTGATGCGCTTGAAGCACAAGGGTTCGCCCCGCGGGGAACCACCATCCGAGACGGATCTGGACTCAGCCGTGACGACGCGGTCTCGACTCACTTTGTTACGACGGTAATGTCCCGTATCGCGACGGATCCCACCCTGGCGCCCATCATGGCTGCCCTCCCCGTTGCCGGGCAGTCCGGGTCGTTCGCCGACAGGTTCACCGGAGACAACGCCGGTGCGGCCGGCAAGGTCGCTGGGGTGTCCGGCGCTTTACCCGATTCCCGTTCCATCGCGGGAGTGATGACCGCTATCGACGGCACCACCATCTCCTTCTCCTTTGTCGCCTCCCGCGCGAATATCGGAGATGACGCACAGGAAGCCCTCGACGCGCTTGTCACCGGCGTCCACAATTGCGGAAATAACCTCTCCAATAACTGACCCTCAAGGACGGTGTTCTATGGCCCGCGCACTTTTTGTTATTGACGTGCAGAACGACTTCACAGAAGGTGGAGCGTTGGGAGTCGACGGCGGGAACAACGTCGCAGCAGGAGTGACCGACTACCTTCGCGCGAACCGCGACCTCTACACGGCCGTGTTCGCCTCCCGCGATTGGCATGACGCCCACAACAACAATGGTGGCCACTTTGCCACGGGCGCCGAGCCCGACTTTGTTGACACCTGGCCGCCCCACTGTGTTGCCGGAACCCCCGGCGCCGAATTTCACCCCGCCATCGACACCACACTGATCGACGTGCAGGTGAAAAAGGGGCAGGGCAAACCGGCGTACTCCATCTTCGAAGGCACCACCGAGGACGGCGCAACCGTGGAGGAAGCCCT
Source organism: Glaciihabitans sp. (assembly GCA_036008825.1). Lineage (GTDB taxonomy): Bacteria > Actinomycetota > Actinomycetes > Actinomycetales > Microbacteriaceae > Glaciihabitans. The sequence continues at coordinate 2,125 of DASYMY010000605.1, read as the reverse complement.
GCAACAACGTGGGATCACCGAGATTGACGTCGTCGGAATCGCCACCGACTACTGCGTACGGGCATCCGCCCTCGACGCGCTGAACTCCGGCGGAACCCCACGCCAAGTGCGGGTGCTCACCGATCTCGTCGCCGGAGTCGCCGCCACTTCCTCCATGGCAGCGCTCGCCGAGCTGGGCGCAGCCGGAATCGACATTGTCTCCTCCACAGCAGAAGAAGCCACTCATGAGTGAACAGACCATCACTAAACAGCGCGAGCAGGAACTGCTCGACTCCATTCCCCACCAGCTATTCATCGGCGGAACCTGGCGCAATGCGGCATCCGATCGCACACTGACGGTCACCGATCCGGCAACCGGACAGACAATCAAAACTATTGCGGATGCCTCACCCGCCGATGCTTCTGACGCGATGACCGCTGCGGCAACCGCGCAAGCAGGTTGGGCGGCCACGGCTCCTCGCGTGCGCGGGGAGATCCTTCGACGTGCCTTCGATCTGGTCACTGAGCGGGCGGAGGATTTTGCCCTGCTGATGACGTTGGAGATGGGTAAACCTCTGGCCGAAGCGAGAGGAGAGGTCACTTACGGGTCGGAGTTTCTGCGTTGGTTCAGCGAAGAAGCCGTTCGTATTACTGGCCGCTACGGCGTTAACCCCGAAGGAACGGGGCGCACCATTGTCACCCAGCTTCCCGTTGGGCCGTCGTACCTGATCACCCCGTGGAACTTTCCGCTGGCCATGGCGACTCGTAAGATTGCGCCCGCCCTGGCTGCTGGCTGCACGGTGATCGTCAAACCCGCCGAATTGACCCCGCTGACCACACTGCTCTTTGCCGCCATTTTGGAAGAAGCGGGTCTGCCCGCCGGCGTGCTCAACGTGTTGACGACATCAGCCGCTGGTGAGGTATCCGCCCCCATCCTCGCCGATTCGCGCCTGGCAAAGCTCAGCTTCACCGGCTCCACCCCCGTTGGGGTCTCGCTGCTCAAGCAGGCCGCCGATATGGTGCTGCGCACCTCCATGGAACTCGGAGGAAATGCCCCCTTCCTGGTCTTCGAAGACGCTGATCTGACCAAAGCGGTTGACGGGGCGATGCTCGCGAAGTTCCGCAACATCGGGCAGGCCTGCACGGCCGCCAACCGGTTTTTGGTGCACGAATCTGTCGCAGACGAATTCGCGCGCCTGATTACCGAACGTGTGTCGGCGCTCACCCTCGGGCGTGGAACCGAGCCCCAGGTCACCATTGGCCCACTCATCAACCAGGCAGCGCTCGACAAAGCCACGGACCTCGTTGGTGACGCCCTGCACCGCGGGGCGACGCTGATGGCGGGAGGCTCAGCCGTTGAGGGTGACGGAACCTTCTTCCAGCCCACCGTGCTGAGCAATGTAGCCGCGGGCAGTGACATCCTCTCCCACGAAATTTTTGGGCCGGTGGTTGCGATTTCTACGTTCACGGACGAGGCGGATGCCGTCGCGCAAGCAAACGACACCCCATATGGTCTGGTCAGTTATGTCTTTACCGAAGACTTCGCGCGTGGGCAACGTCTGATCGAAAGCCTTCGCACCGGCATGATGGGGCTGAACGTTGGAGTGGTTTCCAACGCGGCAGCGCCGTTCGGCGGTATGAAACAATCCGGGATCGGTCGCGAGGGCGGCTTCGAGGGAATCCACGAGTACCTCGAAACCAAGTACGTGCTCACCCCGAACCCGTTCGCCTGAATATGCCCGTCATCCACATCAACGACCTCGCCGATCCACGCCTGGCCGACTATGCCCACCTGACCGATGTCGCGCTCAAGAAGGCGCGCGGTACCGAACACGGCTTGTACCTCGCCGAATCTCTGCTGGTGATGGAACGTGCCCTCCGCGCCGGACACACCCCACGCTCGGTATTAGCGCTTGGCGGCTCCGCTGAGGACGCGATAACCGCCGTTAATGATGCGGATGTCCCGATCTTTGTGGGACCGGGGGAGTTGCTGGAAGGCCTTACCGGTTATGTATTGCACCGCGGCATGATCGCGTCCATGCACCGGCCGCAGCTGCCAACGGTGGAAAGTCTGCTCGCGGATGCCCGTCGCATTATTGTTCTCGAGAATGTGGCTGACCCGACGAACGTCGGCGCCATCTTCCGT